>JAIKVS010000195.1 GCA_024685535.1 Oscillospiraceae bacterium
ACCTTATCCCCTGCCTTCAAGGCTTTCTTCAGAGCTTTGCTGCGGAACACACCATCTTTCACCGCATCAGCCATCATGGTTGTCTTCCCGCGGGCTATCTGCTGGCGGATAAAAGCGCTCATACCGGTCTTCGAAGAGAAAGCCTCCAGGCAGCCGTGCTGTCCGCATCCGCAGAGGGGGCCGTTCGGTTCAACGATTATATGTCCGAGCTCTCCTCCCTTGAACATATGCCCGGTAAAGAGCTCTCCGTTCAGGACAAGACCGCCGCCCAGACCCGTTCCCACGAACAGGCCTACAACGTTTTTATATCCCTGGGCAGCGCCGTATTTAAACTCACCCAGCACGCCGAGGTTAACGTCGTTTCCCACGAAGAAGGGCACGCCAAACTGCTTTTCCATGGAGGACTTTATATCATAGTCGCGCCAGGGCAGATTGGGCGTAAAAAGAACTATCCCGTGCTCCTGATCAATAACGCCGGGCGCGCATGAAGCAATGGCGTGGATCTTGCTTCTGTCGATCCCGGATTCCGAGATCATCTGCTCAACGACGTCAATGATGACCTTTTCAACGTTTTCCGAAGTGCTGCCGCCCTCGGTGGAGCGCTTTTTCAGTCTGTAGATTATTTCTCTGTTCTCATTGAAAATGGCTCCCAGCACCTTGGTGCCGCCCACATCCAGACAGATATTGTAGGATTCTGACATGTATCGCTGCCTCCTTGATATATATGTTATTTGTTATTATCCTCAGATCTTTGATCAGCCGAAGAATGCTTTGCGCAGACGGCTCCAGAACGATCCTTCCCCGCCGCTCTCAGCCGTGCCTTCTCCCGTCTCCTCGCTGCCGTTGAGTGAGAAGCGGAGATTGCTGAAATAATTATAAAGTGCTTCCTGAGAAGATGTGCCCTCGCCGCCGCTTTCACGAACATACGTGCCGTCGGCCTGCATCACGCGGGCTTTCTCCCTGTCGTTTCTGAAGGCGATAAGGATCTGGTTTATCTGCTCCCGAGTATCGGGACTTTTTACCTCCATGAACGCCTCAACGCGCCTTTCAAGGTTGCGGTTCAGCATATCGCCGGAACCGATGAACATCCTCTGGTTATCGTCCTCGCCGAAGCTGTATATGCGCGAGTGCTCCAGCCAGCGGCCGACAACGCTCTTGACCGTTATATTATCTGTCATTCCGGGCACTCCCGGACGCAGACAGCAGATGCCTCTTATGAACAGCTCGACCTTTACCCCGGTCTGTGAGCATTCGATCAGCTTTTCCATTACTTCGCGGTTGTTTATGGAATTAGCTTTGATCACTACCCGGCCTTCACTTCCCTTGGCCATCTCTCTGTCAAGGAAATCAAGAAGCCTGCTCTTGAAACTGAGCGGCGCAAACCACAAAGTGCGCGGTTCAGGCGGTACTTTCCCTTCACTCAGCGCAGCAAAGGCCGCCTCAGCATCAAGACCTGCATCCTGATCGGCTGTGATAAGGGAAAGGTCAGTATACTGCTCCGCTGTCACCTCATTATAGTTTCCTGTGCCCACCTGGGTTATATAGCTGATGTTGCCCTCATGCTCGCGGGTTATAAGGCAGAGCTTGCTGTGGACCTTGCTTCCGGGAAGTCCGTAGATCACCCTGCAGCCCGCATCCTCAAGCATTTCGGAATAGTCGATATTGCTCTGCTCATCGAATCTTGCCCGCAGTTCCAGCAGACAGAGCACATCCTTGCCCCTGTCCGCCGCATAGGCCAGAGCTGCAGCTATCTTGCTGCTGGCCGCCATGCGGTAAAGAGTTATTTTTATGGAGAGGACTTCAGGATTATCCGCCGCCTCATATATCAGTTCGACGAAGGAAAGCATGCTCTGGAAAGGATAGCTCAGCAGCAGATCATGCTTGTCTATATATTCAAAGAACTCGCCCTTCTTAAGGCCTATCTCCCTTGCGGGACGTCTCTCCGGGTATCTCAGCCCTTCCCCGCCGCCAATCGCCGAGCGGAATGAAAGATCGAAAGGCACGGACGCATTGAACACGCAGCGCTCCGGTGCACGGAGCTTTTTGATCAGCAGCGCCCTCGCGGGATCTGTAAGCTTGCCGTATATCTGGACCATAACAGGCTGCTCGCGTTTTCTCTTTGAGAGCATGGAGCTCATCTTCTGCCTGAGATCCTCATGGCCGACATCCTCTATATCCGAAAGGAAAACGTCCGCATTGCGCGTTACTTTAACAACTGCAGACTGGGTTATCGTCTCCTTTTTCAGAAGCAGCGGCAGGAAGTGGCGCACCAGATGATCCGTAAGCACTATCTTCTGGCGCCCGTCTATCTCAAAGCTCAGATACGGCTGAACACGGTGCAGCGGGATCACTGCGATGCTCTGCTCGCTGCGTCCGAGGAATGCGATAAGATACGGCTCGCCGTTCCACAGGAAGGGCAGAGGCTGGTCGACGCTCAGTATCTGAGGATAGAGCATATCCTTGATGTCGCTGAAAAGCTTCTTGCTCATCAGCTCATCTACCTTATTCATCTTCCTGAAGTCCAGCACGTCAACGCCGTTTTCCTTCAGCTGGCCGCGAACGCTCTTCCAGACACTCTCTCTTAGAGCCTGCTGCTCAGCAGTGACCCTAAGGACCTCCTGGATCTGCTCGCCGGGAAGTGATCCGGAAAGCGGATCCTTCTGGTCGGGTGCAAGCGCCGCCCTATGGGACAGTATGCCTATCCTGACCCTGTAGAATTCATCCAGATTCGACTGATAAATCGCCAGGAATTTGAGCCTCTCCAGCAGGGGAACATTGCTGTCGGCAGCCTCGAGAAGGACGCGCTCATTGAAGGCGAGCCAGCTTATCTCCCTGTTTATAAAGATGCTGTCTGCTTTGCTGTCGGCGGAATTCTTTTTAACTTTGTCTGACATATTATAAAGGTCCTTTTATTTGATCTGCTCACTGCAGGCTTTTTCCAGAGTCTCGGTAACTATCTTCAGCGCTTTTATCCTGGCATATTTCTTATCGTTGGACTCGATAATATACCATGGCGCGTTTTCAGTGCTGGTCTTTTCGATCATCTCATCGACAGCCTCTTCATACAAAGGCCATTTCTCCCTGTTGCGCCAGTCCTCTTCAGTAAGCTTCCACTGCTTCTCGGGAGTATTCTGCCGGTCATTGAAGCGTTCGAGCTGCGTATCCGGATCTATCTGGATCCAGAACTTGATCACAACTGCTCCCCAGTCTGTAAGCTGGCGCTCGAACTCGTTTATCTCGTTATAGGCGCGCTTCCAGTCATCCTCAGAACAGAAGCCCTCAAGCCTTTCTACCATTACCCTCCCGTACCATGTGCGGTCGAAGATGCAGATATGCCCTGTTCTCGGAAGCCTGGTCCAGAATCTCCAAAGATACTGGCGCGCAAGCTCGTGCGGCTCCGGAGACGCTATAGGCATAACATCAAAGCCGCGCGGATCCAGCGGCCTTGCGATTCTCCGTATGTTGCCGCCCTTTCCAGCTGCATCCCAGCCCTCATAGCAAAGTATAACGGGGATCTTTTTGCGGTAGATTATATTATGGAGTTCTCCGAGCCTGCTCTGAAGCGTTTTAAGCTCGCTGCGGTATTCCTCTTCATCCATGCTTGGCGAGAGGTCCACGTCTTTCAGCTTAGGCATCTTCAGAAGCGGGAACTCCTCCTTGAAGGGTTTGCCGCAGTAGCGGCCCTCCTCAAGAGCCTTATCCAGTGACTTTACAAGAAGTTCCAGCGCATCTCTGAGCGCGGTCTTTTTCTTTTCGCCGTCAAGCCTGTGCCAAGGGACATACTTATCGGTCTTTTCCATGAACTCCTCGTAAGTCTTTCGGAAAAGATCATATTCCCTGTGCTGCCATATATCCTCGTCGGTAACGCGCCATTCCGTCTCGCGGTTCGATCTGAGCTCTGCAATGCGGCTCTGCTGCTCTTCACAGCTGATGTCCAAAAACAGCTTTATGATTATATATCCGCCGTCGCGAAGCTGACGCTCGAATTCATTGGCGGAACGGATACGGTCTTTATACTGTGCCTTGGTTATGTCTCTGCGCAGATACTTCCTTACTGCAGCCTCCATCCAGCCCGAATCGTAAAACATGAACTTGCCGTTTTCGGGAATCGCGCTGGCATATGGATAGAGGAAAGGATAGCGTTCCTCTCTGTTGGGAAGTATTGCAGGGGATACAACGTTGTAAAGCCTGGGGTCGATCTCATAAATGAGCTCGTTTATAAGACTGCCCTTGCCTGCGGCTGCCCATCCCTCAACAAGGATGACGACCGGGAGCCCCTTTTCCCGGATCTGCTGCTGCTGAACAAGCAGGCGGTCGCGGTACTGACGTATCTCTTCCTTTACGCCGGATCCTTCATTTCCGGAATTTTTCTTCTCCTTCATAATGCTCATCCTTTCATCCCAACTGCAGAGACTGTATTATTTCCGAGTATAGATAAAGAGATTATAACTCTGTTTTTTCGCCGTGACAACATAATATAAGGCTGTCACGCCCTTTACCGGTAAATAAGTTTTGTAATTAAAATGTCTCCTGAAAATGCAAAATTATCGCCAAATCAGCCGTTTTTTCCATAAATTGTGGGCAACTTTCCGGCAGGCTACATAATATTGTGTTTTCCCGTTGAATTTTCCCCGCTGCGGCTCTATAATTTGAATGGAGTATTGTGAAATGCTCCGAAAGTATCAATATCCGATCAAAAAGCTCATCGGCTTTAAGGAGGAAAAAATGGCAGAGAACACTACCGGATCTCCAAAGAAAAGGGCAAGTACCGGAAGTCCGGCAAAAAGAAGAACCAAAGCGGCAGAGCCTTCTGCTGTTGAAAAAATCGAAACTCCCGCTGCGGAGCCTGTCGTGGAAAGCGTTTCTGAGCCTGTTGCGGAAACCGTTGCGGAACCTGCAGCAGAAGCTCCGGCAGCAGCTATAAATGAGGAGCCCCCCATGCCCACTCCGAGAAGGAGCGTTGCCTTCATAGGTTCAGAGTGCTATCCCTTCGTGAAGACCGGCGGCCTCGGAGACGTTATGTACGCTCTTCCGAAAGCCCTGATCAAGCAAAACTGCGATGTGAAGGTGATCCTTCCCAGATATAAATGCATCCCCTGGGAATACCAGGAGAAGATGGTGTACCGCGGCGAATTCTATATGGATCTTTGCTCCGACGGCAGATCATTCTACGTCGGCATTATGGAATATGTGTGGAACGGCGTGGTATATGACTTTATCGACAACGAGGACTTCTTCCGCAACGGCAACCCATACACCAACCTTGTGGATGACATCCCCAAGTACTGCTTCTTTGCAAAGGCTGCACTCGCCGCGCTGAACTATATGAATTGGGTTCCGGATATAATCCACTGCCACGACTGGCAGGCAGCACTCGTTCCCGTTTATCTGAGATCCGTATTCTCAGGCACTCCTGTTTCCAGCGCCAAGGTCATGCTCACTATCCACAACCTCCGCTTCCAGGGCATTTATAATATCGCCACCGTGAAATACTGGTCCGGCCTGCCTGACTATTTATTCGACTACGCAGTGCTGAAGCAGGGCGTAGACGATGCAAACATGTTCAAGGGCGGCCTGACCTATGCCGATATGATAACCACCGTGAGCGGAACATACGCCGGTGAGATACAGTCAACGTTTTTCGGTGAGGGACTAGATGCGCATCTCCGCTACCATTCTGGAAAACTCCGTGGCATAGTCAACGGCATAGACACCGAGATCTGGGACAGCAGCACAGACCCGACTCTTCCCTGCCCCTACAGCGCTGCAGATGCCATAGAGAAGAAAAAGGAAAACAAGCTCCTTCTTCAGGAAAAACTCGGTCTGGAGAGGGATCCCGGCAAATTCGTCATCGGCCTTATTTCAAGACTGACTGACCAGAAAGGCCTAGACCTTGTGGATTTCATACTGCCCGAGCTGATAGACGGCAATACCCAGGTGGTCGTGCTGGGAACGGGCGACGCAAGATATGAAAACTCCTTCCGTTATTATGAAGGCGCCTTCAGAGGCAGCGTCTGCTCCAACATCATGTATGACGAGGGCAGAGCCCACCAGATCTACGCCGGGGCAGATGCACTGCTTGTGCCGAGCCTTTTCGAGCCTTGCGGACTCACTCAGCTTATAGCCATGCGTTACGGCACCGTGCCGATAGTGAGAGAGACCGGCGGCCTTAAAGACACCGTGCAGCCCTATAATGAATATACGAACGACGGCAACGGATTTACCTTCGACCGCTACGAAGCCTGGCTCCTGCTCGATGCCATAAACCGCGCCAAGACGCTTTACTTCACCCGCCGTGAGCGCTGGGACGAGATGGTGATCAGAGATATGAACAAAGACGTCTCATGGGAAAATTCCGCCAGGCAGTACAGGCAGCTCTACATGGAGCTCAAGCCGGCCTACTGATATCAGTACATCAAAAAAAGCTCTGCGATCAGAAAATGATCGCAGAGCTTTTTTATTATTCTTATTAATCTTCCTTCGGGGTTTCGGGAGCGGCATTTTCCTCTTTTGCCGCCTCTTCCGTCGTCGCCACGGGGGCAGGTGCTGCTTCCGTTTCGGCGGCAGCAGTCTGTTCCTCGGCATATCCGTCGGTCATGGAAATGTGCCTGGCAGGTCTCTCGATAGAGGGATCGTTGCGGGCTTCTCTTACCTTCTTTGTGGACACGGGCATGAATTCGCCGTGAACGAAGTAGTAATCGAACTCTTCGGCGTCCATGCTCTCGTGCTCGAGCAGGTATTCAGCAACGGCTTTGAGCTGATCGGCATGCTCGGTGAGTATCTGCTCGCACTTCTTTTCAGCATCGGTGAAGATCTTCTTTACCTCTTCATCGATAATGGCGGCAGTTTCTTCCGAGTAGCTCTTGGTTGTACCGAAATCACGGCCTATGAATATCGAATGGCCTGCGTTGTCATAGGAAATGGGGCCGAGCTTTTCGCTCATGCCGTATCTCATAACCATGTCTCTTGCAGTTGAGCTTGCCTGCTGTATATCTCCGGAGGCACCGGTGGAGATATCATCGAGGAAAAGCCTTTCAGAAACTCTTCCGCCCAGAGCCATTACTATGCTCTCAAACATCTGGGCGCGGGAAGTAAAGTTCTCGGCATCCTCATCAGGGCGCATCAGAGTGAAGCCTCCGGCCATGCCACGTGGTATGATGGTTATGTAATGCACGGGGTCGACATGCTCGAGGAACCTTGCGGCAACTGCATGGCCTGCCTCATGATAGGCTGTGAGCTTTCTGGCCTTTTCACTTACCTTGCGGCTCTTCTTTTCCGGACCCATCTGCACTTTGAGTATCGCTTCGTCGATATCATCCATGCTGATGAATCTGTGCTTGCGGCGGACAGCCAGAAGCGCTGCCTCATTCATCAGGTTTTCAAGATCGGCTCCTGCAAATCCCGCAGTTCCCTTGGCGATGCTGTTGAGATCAACGTCCTCGGCAAGATGCTTGTCTCTTGAATGGATCTTCAGTATCTCCTCACGCCCGCGGATATCCGGCAGACCGACATATACCTGACGGTCGAACCTGCCGGGTCTCAGAAGGGCATTATCAAGGATATCGGCTCTGTTTGTAGCCGCCATGACTATAACGCCTTCATTATTGCCGAAGCCGTCCATCTCCACGAGCAGCTGGTTGAGAGTCTGCTCACGTTCGTCATGTCCGCCGCCGAGGCCGCTGCCTCTCTGACGTCCGACCGCGTCGATCTCATCGATGAAAATTATTGACGGGGCGACTTTCTTGGCCTGGTCGAACAGATCGCGCACACGTCCGGCGCCGACGCCGACATAGAGTTCAACGAAGTCCGAGCCGGATATGGAAAGGAACTGCACGTTGGCCTCACCGGCCACCGCCTTCGCAAGAAGAGTCTTACCGGTTCCCGGAGGGCCTACGAGCAGAACGCCTTTCGGAATTCTTGCTCCCATTTCGGTAAAGGCCTTGGGATTTTTAAGGAAGTCGACTATTTCAGCCAGTTCTTCCTTCTCTTCATCGCAGCCTGCCACATCGGCAAAGGTCTTCTTCTTTTTCTCTTCACTTCCAAGCCTTGTCCTGGCACGGCTGAACTTGGCTATGCCGCCGGCTCCGCCTCCCTGACGGTTCATCAGAGCAAACCAGAGCACCATCAGGCCTATGAGTATCAGATAAGGAACAAAGCTGACCCACCAGGGCAGAGTAAAGCCCTCTTTATAGTCATATTCCTTTATGATGCCGGCCTCATGCTGCTCCCAGATAAGCTCATGGAAATCCTCATAGAATACGGAGAAGCTGTAAAGGCTGTAGGTTTTTGTCTCCAGAGGCTCTTCCGGATTATCGGTCTTCACCTTCAGAGAAATGCTGTCGCCTTCAGTTACAAAAGACTCTACCTTCTCCGCTTTGAACAGATCCACAAGATCGGAATAGGCGAGCGATTCGCTCACGCTGTCCCTTGTCATGGTCGCGATCACTGCAACGATGATAAGCAGAAGGAGAACATAGAAGCCGATGTCTCTGATACGGTTTCTGTTTTGCTTCAAGCAGGGTTCACCTCACATGTATACTTCAGGTTTAAGGATGCCCACATAGGGCAGATTGCGGTATTTTTCATTATAATCAAGCCCGTAGCCTACCACAAAAGCATCCGGGACCTCAAAGCAGGAGTAATCGGCATATACATCCGCTTTCCTGCGCGAAGGCTTGTCCATAAGTGTCACTATCCTGATGGATGCGGGTCTTCTCACCATAAGATAGTTTTTCAGGTAATTTAACGTAATTCCGGAGTCAAGGATGTCCTCCACGATTATCACATCTTTCCCGCAGATGTCCTCGCTCAGGTCCTTGTTTATCTTGACTGCGCCGGTGGTCTTTGTGCCGCTGTATGAGGAAACGGCCATAAAGTCCATGGAGCAGTTTATGCTCACGCTTCTTACAAGGTCGGACATGAAGACGAAGCAGCCTTTCAGCACGCCCACGAAGATCGGTTCCTTCCCCTTATAGTCCTCGGAGATCTTAGCTCCTATCTCTTTTACCTTGGCTTTGAGATCCTCTTCAGATATAAGAACGCTCTGAATGTCTTTTTCCATTTTTCTCCTCTTATAAGGCCTGTTTTTTCTTTTTATTCTTAGGAACGGGAGGATCCCTGAACCAGATCCTTCCTTTCTGTCTTCTTATCCTTGCTCCCGGCACATCGATGAAAGCAAGCTCCGTTCCGGTGGCAAGCTTCATTATATCGTTAGTATGCACCGCGCTCACAGGCTGCGGGCATAGCTTCCGGATAACCCTTGCCTCTACGGCATCAGGCAGCGCGGCAAGCTCTTTTGACCTTACGCTTTCCCCGTTGAAATGACCGGCTATGAATTCATCCGCCAGTTCCTCGAGCAGCCTGTTGTCCTCTCTGAGCATATCGCCCGTTCTGAGGATGGCTTTTGAAACAGAAGGATTTATCTCCCTGAGCACAGGCATTATCTGGTGTCTTATCTTGTTTCGGCTGTACTGGCCTGAGCTGTTCGTACTGTCCTCTATGTGGGAGATTCCGCGGTCTGAAAGGTATTTTTCGATCTCACTCCTGCAGGTCTCCAGAAGCGGCCTCACTATCTTTCCTCTTACAGGCGGTATACCGCAGATGCCGGCAGCGCCGCTGCCTCTTGCGAGGTTGAATATCACGGTCTCGGCGTTATCGTCCGCATTGTGGGCGGTGGCTATCCTGTCGAATCCGTTTTCCCCGGCGGTCCTTTCGAGAAACTCATACCTGAGCTCCCTTGCCGCCTCTTCAAGACCCATAGACCTTTCTTCCGCATATTCGGGAACATTACCGCGGCCGATGAAGAGCGGTATCTGCATCGCCCTGCAGGCCTCTTCAACAAAGTTCATGTCCCTGAGCGATTCATCTCCGCGGATGCCGTGCTCGAAATGGGCTGCCGAAACGCTTATTCCCAAAGCATCCGCATTGTCCGCCAGCCAGTGCAGAAGGCACATGGAGTCGGCTCCTCCGGAAACTGCGCAGAGCACTTTGCTTCCGGGCGGAAGCATATCATAGCGGGAGATAAGATCAGTAATCGTCTTCATGCGTGGTATCTCTGGAGCCGAAGGAAGTATACTCCGGTATCCAGTTGAGCTCGACGGTATCTGTCCTGCCCTTTCTGTTTTTAAGCACTATGGCCTCGGCAAGGTTCGGATCCTCGGCGTCCTTGTCGTGATAGCCCTGGCGGTAAAGTCCTATGACCACGTCCGCGTCCTGCTCTATGGCGCCGGATTCTCTCAGATCGGAGAGCACCGGCCTTTTATCCTGCCTGCCTTCGCTTGCACGCGAGAGCTGTGAAAGGCAGATGACCGGGACGTTCAGCTCTTTCGCGGTTATCTTCATCATTCGGCTTATATCGCTCACCGCCTGCGTTCTGCTCTCATTGGACCAGGACCGGCCGCTTCCCGATGAGCCCATCAGCTGGAGATAATCTATCACTATAAGATCGAGCTTCTTAAGGCGCCTGCACTGTGCGCTTATATCCGCAACAGTCACGGATGAGTTGTCGTCTATCAGTATATCCGTTTCACTGAGGGCCTGCGCCGCCGAAGCGATATCCTTCCATTGCTGCTCAGTCAGGTGGCCTGTGAGCAGGTTCTTCGCAGGAACCAATGCTGCCTTTGAAAGAAGCCTCGTAACAAGCTGTTCTCTGGACATTTCCAGCGAAAAGATCGCAACGGATTTCTTCTCGTTCATCGCCGCATGGAGCGCAATGTTCAGCGCAATACTCGTTTTGCCCATTCCGGGTCGGGCGGCGATTATTATAAGTTCTGATTTGTTAAGTCCGAGAGTAACATTATCAAGGTCGGGAAGTCCGGTGGGAATGCCGGGGATTTTGTCCCCTGACTCAGCCGCTTCATTTAGCTGGTCGAAAACATTCTGAACTACGGATGATACCGGGAGGAGCCTTCCTATATTTCTTCCGCTCCTCAGGGCATAGATCTGCTTTTCCGCAGCCTCGAGCACGCTGTCGGCCTCTCCTGAGCCCTCATACACCATTTCCCTGATGTTGTCAGCAGCCTCTCCGAGCCGGCGGAGCAGCGCCCTTTCCTTAACTATGTTCGCATATTCCTTAACATTCGAGGAAGTAGGCGTCTGGGCAACGACGCTGTAGACATAGTCTTCGGTATTATCAGAATAAACGCCTCTGACTTTAAGCCGGTCTATGAGCGTTACGGCATCTATAGTGAGTCCGTAGGCGAACATGGAATAGAGCGTTTCATAAATATCTCTGTTCACCTGGGAATAAAACTCATCTGCCTTGAGAAACTCAAGCACTACCGGAATACATTCAGGATCTATTAGCATAGAGCCGATCACGGCCTGCTCAGCCCTTTCAGAATGCGGCACGCTTCTTCCGAGCAGTTCATCCATTTTGTATTCCCCCTTCCCGAAATCTTAAAGTGTTTTCCTGTATCAGCCTTCTACCACGAGCAGGTTGACGTTCCCGCTCACCTCATAGCCGAGCTTGGCCTTTACTGTATAGGAACCGTAAGTCTTTATAGGATCTCCCTGTACTATCTTGTTCTTCTCAATATCGATGCCGAACTGCTCTTTGAGCGCTTCGGCTATCTCAGCGGAAGTAACGGCTCCGAAAAGCTTGCCGGAGCTTCCGGCCTTGGCGCGAATAATGACCTGAACTCCCTCGAGCTTTTTGGCGTTCTCCTCGGCAAGGGCTTTTTCCTTTGCGGCTTTTGCAGCAGCCGCCTTTTCCTTTATCTTCAGTGCATTCAGATTATCAGCAGTGGCCTGGGTGGCAAGATTGCGCGGAAGAAGATAATTGCGGGCGTATCCGTCGGACACTTCCTTCATATCTCCCTTTTTGCCCTGACCCTTTACATCCTGCAGAAAAATGACCTTCATATTATTCCCTCCGTATCATCAGTGATCAGTCTTCAAAGTAATCGTCTATCGCTTCTTTAACCTTCTGATAAAGAGTATCAGTATCTATCTGCTCAAACTGGGCGGCAGCAACGCTGCGGTTCCCTCCGCCGCCGAGCTTTTCCATAAGTATCTGAACGTTTACATCGCCTATGGATCTGGCGGAAATGAATGCTCCGCCCTTTCCGTCCGGCACCATTACTATCGAGGCATCGACGCCCTGTATGTTCAGCAGCTCGTCCGCCGCCTGCGCGGTAACTATCCTTGTCTGGGGCTCTTCCGGGGTAGCCAGGGCTATGCCTTTATAGAGCTTCGCGGATGTGAGAACGTTGTATCTTGCAACTGTTGTATCCATATCCGACTGGAGAAGCTTTTTCACCTCTGCCGTGTCCGCTCCGGAACGACGAAGATAGGCCGCCGCCTCAAAGGTCCTCTCGCCTGTCCTTACCGTGAAGCTCTTTGTATCGAGCACCATGCCGGCCAGCATCGCTTCAGCCTCGCAGCGTTTGATATCCTGCTTATCCAGAACTTCCTGCAGCAGCTCGCTTATGAGCTCGCATGCGGATGAGGCGTAAGGCTCTATGAAGCTCAGTGTAGCGTTCTGTATATATGTGGCAGCCACTCTGTGATGGTCTATCACAGCCACTCTCGTGCAGGTTTCGAGCAGATCCTGATCTTCTACCTGCTCCGGTCTGTTGGTATCGACAACTACCATAAGGGTGTTGCTGTCCGCCTTGAGCATGGCGTCCTGCGGAGAGATGAATGAGGATGCATAGTCCTCATCCGTTTTGAGCCTTGCTATCAGCTCCTTGGAATAATTGTTCTCCTGATCTATGATCATATAGGCCTTCACGCCGTATTTCCTTGCAAGGCAAACTATTCCGGCGCACGCGCCGACCGCATCGAGATCGGCGTATTTATGGCCCATCACATATACTTTGGATGAATACCTGATAAGCTCGGCGAAGGCGTTCGCCATAACTCTGGATTTCACCTTTGTTCTCTTCTCGACTTCGCTGCCGCGACCTCCGAAGAACTCGAATCCGTGCCGGTTCTTCACTACGGTCTGGTCACCGCCGCGGGAGAGCGCAAGCTCTGCAGCATTGCTGGCAAACTGGAAGGCCTCTCCAAAGTCCGCTGCATCTTCGCCGAAGCCGATGCTTATTGTGGCGGCAATGCCGATCGGGTTTTCAACAGAGTGGATCTGCTCTACTATGCTGAATTTTTCCTCTCTCAGCTTATCGATATATTTCTTCTCGAATACGGCGATGTATCTGTCTCGCTCGTAGCGGCGGAGGATGGCGTGGTTATCATCGCGCCACTGGTTCAGCTTATCCTCTATGGCATCGCGTATGTCGTTTTTAGTGCGCTCCGGATAGTTTCTTATGAGCTCATCGAGATTATCTATAATGACTATTCCGACAACCGGGCGGCTCTCCTCATAGAGGATGCGCATATCGTCATATTCCGTGACATCCACCCAGTAGGTGATCCCCATGAACGCCGCATCGGCCTCATCCTTTGCAGAGCGGATAATGTTGCCGTGGAGCTGGTATTTCCTGCCGCCCAGTTCTATAAGAGAACCGTAGCGCTTTTTGCCCTCCAGCAGCCATTTGCCGCTGAACTGGGGCACAAGGTCGGTTATTGTGGCGTCGAGCCTTGCACCTTTGGCTCCGCACATATCGAAGAACATCTCGTTTCCCCATATGATGCGGGAATCATCGAGCCTGAATACCGCTATGGGCAGCGGGAAGCTCATAAGTGTATTGCTTTTTGCATTATCCGTCTCGTATGTGATCGATTCGATGAACTCGGCAAGCTGCTTGCGTTTTCTTGCCGCCATCACCAGAGAGAAGATCACGAGAAAGACGATCACGCCGGCTTCGATGTATGCAAGCTCATGCATACCGAAAAACCAGGTCGCTACCGCAAAAGCGATGAGAAAGAAAAAGTGGATAAGGACACCGGATTCAGCAAACCTTTTCAGTTTCTTATTCACGCTTTCGCCTCCCTTGGATATACTTTCGGTTTTACACAATACAGTAAAGTATTATACCAAATCCCCTACCCCTTTACAATGAATTTTTTTTGAATATAATGAGTACATACTCAGAAAAATATACCGTTTCAGAAAGGGAGGACTTCACCGTGGATATCGAAAAAACCGTTAAAAATCTTAAAGCCCGGCATTTCAAAGTGAGCCGCTTCTCCACCGGGGAAGAGGCAGTTGCCTATCTGTCGAGCCAGATAAGCGGAACGAGCGTAGGCATCGGCGGAAGCAAGACAGTTGCGGATCTCGGCCTTTATGATGTTCTGGCCGCGAACAACGAAGTATTCTGGCACTGGAAGACGCCCGGACCGGATACGCTCAAAAAAGCCAATGCAGCAGAAGTATATATCACAAGTGCGAACGCCATCTCCGAGAACGGAGAGATACTCAACATCGACGGCAGAGGCAACAGGCTCGCCGGCCAGGTGTTCGGTGAAAAGAGAGTATTCATAGTGGCCGGCAAAAACAAGATCTGCCCGGATTTCGAATCAGCCCTCTACCGCGCAAGAAACACCGCTGCCATAGAAAACGGCAAGCGCTTCCCGTATAAGAATCCCTGCCAGATAGACGGCAAATGCCACGACTGCCGCTCAGAGCACCGTATCTGCAACGCGCTGCTCGTCCTCTGGGGGCCGATGATGGAAATGACCACGGAAGTCGTTCTGATAGACGAAGACCTCGGAATGTGATAAGGAGAACGGGACATGATAAGAAGAGCGGAAAACCGCGTTAAAGACAGGAAAAAGATGTTCAACGGCGCCGGAGAGGCAAGGATGCTCCATATTCTTGAGGCCGGCGAGGAAATGTATAGCAAGGGAAGAGTCTTCAACCATCTTTTCCTTGACCCCGGCTGCGAGATCGGCTGGCACATCCACCACGGCGACGGCGAGACATATTACATTCTCAAGGGCGAGGGTGAATACAGCGATAACGGCAATATCGTTACCCTGCATCCCGGTGACGTTGCCTTCGTTGATGACGGCGAAGGGCACAGCCTCATAAACAAAGGCACTGAAACCCTCGAAGCCATAGCGCTGATACTCTATAAATAATCATTTCGGAGAACATACATCCATGAGCATTACGATATTCGCACCCGGCAGAACTGAGCTTTCCGGCAACCATACCGACCACCAACAGGGCAGGATACTGGCTTCAGCAGTAGATGTCGGCCTTACGGCAGTTGTCGAAAGAGGCTCGGGAACAAAAGCCCTGTTAGCCTCTGAAGGCTTCACTCCGATCGAAGCCGATACTGATCAGCTTGAGATCCTTCCCGAAGACTTCGGAACATCCAGAGCGCTGATGCGCGGTATGCTGGCCTGTTTCAGGAATAACGGTCTGGAGATCGGCCCGTTCTCTGCAAAGGTCACGAGCACTCTCCCTTCGGGTTCCGGTCTTTCATCCTCAGCGGCCTTTTCTGTAATGGTCGGAAGAATACTGAACGAGCTCTATAACGGCGGCAAGGCGGACCCCGTATTCATTGCAAAGGCCGCCCAGTATGCTGAGAACGAATACTTCGGAAAACCCTGCGGGCTTATGGATCAGCTGGCATGTTCACTTGGCCACGCAGTATATGTTGATTTCAGAACAATGGACATTGAGCCGATCATAGCCGACTTCGGAGCTATGGGACTCACTCTCTGCCTTTCAAATACAGGCGGCAGCCATGCAGGGCTCGATGACGCATATGCTTCCATCCGCATTGAAATGGACTCCATAGCGGCACGCTTCGGGCAGAAAGTGCTGCGCGACGTGGATCCCGAGGAATTCTTCGCAAAGGGCTGGAGCCTTTCCGAACGTCCCGTGAGAAGAGCGAAGCATTTCTTCGAGGAGAACGAGAGAGTGCCTCAGATGCGCGATGCCCTCAGAAACGGCAACGGCGAGGAATACATGCGCCTTATGAACGCCTCCGGCAGATCATCTGAAAACCTGCTGGAAAACATAGTTGCCGAAGGCGCAGGCGACACAAAGCTTGCAGAAGGCCTTGAACTCAGTGCAAAGCTGCTTGAGGGCAAGGGGGCCTGGCGCGTGCACGGCGGAGGCTTTGCCGGCTGCGTGCAGGCGCTTATGCCGCCGGAGCTATTCCCCTTCTATAAGCAGGAGATGGAAAAGGCGTTCGGCGAAGGAAGCTGCCGTGAGCTGAAGCTCGTCTGACAAAATCGCATATAAAAAAAGGAAGCTGTGATCACACAGCTTCCTTTTTTGTTTATTCAGTTCAGCAGATAATTACTTGCCGGCGTTCATCTGCGCTGCGACTTCAGCGGCAAAGTCTTCCTGCTTCTTCTCGATGCCTTCGCCCTTGATGAAGTGGACTGCATCTACGAACTTTACGCTTCCGCCGAGCTTCTTTGCGGCGTCTGCGATATATCCCTCAACGGATCCGGAGAACAGATCGGAGCGGACGAACTCCTGCTGGAGCAGGCAGCTCTCTTTGTAGAAAGCGTTCATCTTGCCGGCTGCGATCTTTTCCTTGATTGCTGCGGGCTTTGCAGCCATCTTGGGATCGTTGTCCATGAGAGCGACCTGGACCTGGAGTTCGTGGTCGATATCTTCCTGAGGAACGAGGGACTTGTCCCAGTACTTGGGATTCATTGCAGCGATCTGCATTGCAACGTTCTTGCCGATCTCGGTGGCGTCGATGCCGCCCTCAACAGCGAGGTTTACGAGAACGCCGTGGGTGCCGCCGGCATGTACATAAGCAACATTTGTCGGGTTGGCAAATCTCTTGAAGCGGCGGATCTGGAGATTCTCTCCGATGGACATGACCTTCTCGGGAAGAGTCTCGGCTACGGTGAGCTCGGAGCCGGGATACTTGCAGTTGAGAAGAGCATCAACATCTGCGGGATCATTGCTCAGAACGACTTTGCAGACATCCTTTACGAACTCTTTGAAGAGATCGCTCTTTGCGCAGAAGTCGGTCTCGCAGTTTACTTCAACAACAGCGCCGACACCGCAATCGGGGCAGACGCGAGCATAAGCCATACCTTCGGCAGCAATGCGTCCGGCCTTCTTTGCAGCCTTTGCAAGGCCCTTTTCACGCAGCCAGTCAACTGCCTTTTCCATATCGCCATCAGTAGCCTGGAGAGCCTTCTTGCAGTCCATCATACCGACATTAGTCATCTCACGAAGAGTTTTAACATCCTGAGCTGTAAAAGCCATTTATTTGTCCTCCTGTTATAATCATTAAAAAAGGGGCTTGAAGACGGCCCCTTTTATTGTTTCTAATTATTCTTCAGCTGCCTCTGCGGCTTCTGCAGTTTCAACTGCCTCTGCAGTTACCTCAGCGGGAACTTCTGCATCCTCGCCCTGACGGCCTTCCTGAACGGCGTTTGCCATGCAGCCGGCGATGAGGCGGATGGCGCGGATAGCGTCATCGTTTGCAGGGATAACATAGTCGACCTCGTCAGGATCGCAGTTGGTATCGACTATTGCAACGATGGGGATGTGGAGCTTGCGGGCTTCGGCAATTGCGTTGTGCTCCTTGCGGGGGTCAACAACGAACAGTGCGCCGGGGAGCTTCTTCATCTCTTTGACGCCGCCGAGGTACTTCTCGAGCTTCTCCATCTCGCCCAGGTGCTTCATGACTTCCTTCTT
>JAIKVS010000038.1 GCA_024685535.1 Oscillospiraceae bacterium
ATACCGTGCGGTGGCATTCTTTGCATTCAAGTACGGCCGCATAGATTTTCTCGAATCGAACCACGAATACTGGCTGGAGCAGGACGCGCATCTGCGCACCGACTTCAACATACCTTCCGGTTTCCGGGTAAGCGATGTGCCGCGCATTAAATATAAGTCCGGAATGAAGGAATACTACCGCCGCGCCGGCATTTCCACTGCGCGCTTCCACATGGTGGGCGATGAGGAGGGCTGCCGCGCCTTCATAAAGGAAGTCGGCTGGCCTGTTATAGTCAAGCCTGACAACGGCGTAGGTGCAGTGGCGACCTATAAGCTTGAAAACGAGGAGCAGCTCGCCGCCTTCCTGGCCGAACGCGACGGACACATCCCTTATATTATGGAGGAGTTTATCTACGGTCAGATCAATTCCTATGACGCCATCATCGACTCACACGGCGAGCCCCTTTTCGAGACAGGCAACATCACCGGCATGTCGATAATGGATATAGTGAACAATCAGGACAATAATTTCTACCATATACTCAAGGAGCTCCCTGACGACACGCGCGCCTTCGGCAGAGCCGCGGTAAAAAGCTTCGGAGTCACCAGCCGCTTTGTGCACTTTGAGTTTTTCCGTCTCACGAAGGACCAGCCCATCGGCAAAAAGGGAACTCTCGCAGCGCTTGAAGTGAACATGCGCCCGAGCGGCGGCTATACTCCCGACATGATAAACTACGCCCACAGTACCAATGTTTATAAGATCTGGGCGGACATGGTGGTATTCGACCGCTCCGAAATGCCGGTCGGCGAACACAAGTTCTGCGCCTGTGTGGGTCGCCGCGACGGAAAGAAGTTCCGTTTCAGCAACTCCGAGCTGGCCGCCCGCTATAAGGACGAGATGCGGATGATGGAGCGCCTCGACCCGACGCTTGCCGAAGCTATGGGCGATCAGCTCTTCCTCGCCGTATTTGATACCCAGGAAGAGCTCGATGCGTTTTACCGTGATGCGCTCGATTGTGTATGAACAGATTAGCTGTCATCTTCCCGGGCATAGGCTACACTACAGACAAGTCTCTCCTGCACTACAGCAGGAGGCTCGCCGAAAGAGCGGGCTTTGAGATTAAGATCATCTCTTACGGCGGCTTTCCAAAAAAGGCCAAAGGTGACAGAGAAAAGATCCGGAAAAGCTGTGAGCTCGCTTTGGATCAGACAAAGAGCTTCCTTAAGGGTACGGACTTTACTGTATATGAGGATGTGCTTTTCATCGGAAAAAGCATAGGCACAGTCGCCGCCGCAGACATTGCAGCACACAGTAAAGCCGAAGACAGGATACGTTTCATTCTCTATACGCCGCTTGAAGAGACATTTTCCTATCCTTTGGGAGAAGCCGTGGTATTCACAGGCTCCGCAGACCCCTGGACAGGCGGAGATAAAAGCAAGATTGCGGAGATCTGCGCACAGAGGGAGATCCTCTGCCATGTCATTGAGGGCGCGAACCATTCGCTCGAAACTGCCGATCCTCAGCAGGATATAGCTGCTCTGCAGCTCATAATGCAGCGCACAGAGGACTTCATCCGTGCGAAACAGCTGCAGCGCATAACTTATTATGAAAAACTCCTGCACAATCTCATTTCTGCCAACGCAGATACCGGAATAACGCAGGTGGAGCTTTCAGCCATGCGAGCCGAAGCGGATGCTCTCGCAAAATACTACGGCAGTGAGGATTGGAAGGCAGACCTTGCAGACGACGAGGCAGGCCTGCTCCCGAAAGATCTCAGGCGCGGAGTGCTTTCCGAGGACGGCATATATAATGCGCTCGAAGACTTTGAGGAATTCTCTATACAGCACTGATATTATAAGCAACAAAAACAGCCCCCGGCAGATGCCGGGAGCTGTTTCATCATGTTCAGTGTTTATTTCAGGTTCTTTACTTCGTCCAAAAGGGCAAGGGCATCATAGAATCCAGGAAAAGTCTCATCCCCGTCGAAATCAAAAGCTACTACCACGAACTTACCGGTCCTGTCCGTCTTGAACACAAGCTCTTCCGTCTCAGGATCGTATTCGGCCTTTATAGCCTCATATGTTCCGTCGGTATTGCGGAAAACAACATAGAGAGTCTTTCCGCGCTGCGAGGTAGTCACTTTGTATCTCATGCTGACCTCAATCTTTGTCTCGAGGGTCCACAGCTGTTCTCCCTCGGGGGTTTCAACAATGAGTGAAAACACCTTTTCAACTCTGTTCTCTGCCACCCTTACTGAAATGGTCTCTTCAGCCTCATCTTCGCCGTCATCGGTCTCAATGTGGTCACCAGTGGTTACCTTAGGATTCGTTATACTGTCTTCCGCAGGAGTATCCGGCTTTTCCTCAGGCGGTGTTATCGGATCTGTCTGTGGCGGAAGCACCGGATCAGTCTGCGGTGGGTTTATAGAATCTCCCTGCGGTGGAGTTCCCGGTTGTGTAGGAGCAGTAACCGGATTGCTTATTCCGCGGCCGCTCAAGAGGCCCGTTAGGCCCAGGCCGCCAGTGATCGAGCCGGCATTCTGACCAAGGTTTCCGCTGCCAGTCTGTACAGTCGTCGTTGTCGTTTGACTGTCGCCTCCGGCATGAGCTGTTGAATTATCAGGTCCGGTGGTTACTGTGTTGCTGCTGATTTCAGAGTTTTGCGCATTATCGTTATCAATGATGCTGCTGTTTAGACAATTTTCTCTTCCGTCAAGACTACCGCTTTCAGCGATCCTGATAAACGCGTTTTCAAGTCTCCCTTGTACTTCGAGAAGGCCTTTCAATGCAATTGAAGGGATATAGGTCGTATCATAAATGTTTTCCTGTTTCTGTATGCCAGCCATTGTAAACCAGTTCGTAATAACCTCAATTTGATTAAAACGCATAACTGCGCCGGAATCGACTATCAGCCCGGAACCGACCGGGATAGTCAGCTGAGGTGCAACTGCACTTACGGAATAATAATGAGAAACGTTTGAACCAAAATAGGCTGTATTGTCATTTGTTTTATAATCCTGAACTTCCTCCGTACTATAGTAGGTTTCCTTTGAGGAATCAGTATGCCCGTCGACTGTCTCGGTTTTATGATCAGTGACCTTTGCGACGCTTTGCAGCACTACCTGCGATCCATTTGGCATGACAAGCGTGACTCCCTCAGGGAGCGTGCAGCTTTCATCGAGCAGGCTTGTAACATCACCATTTACCAGTTCATACCAGACCTTTTCAGTTTCATTGCCCTGCCCATCAGTGACGATCTCCGTCTGCTTAAGAAAGACTGCCGCGCTGCCATATCCCTCCGGATAGACCGTTGTATTGGAGGAAAAGCTGAAGCTTTTGTCAGACGGGAATTGTATGCTATCCACAAGTATTATCCCACTGCCGACAATATTTATATTGCCGTCCACGACAAGTGAACCAATGCGGTTCACTCCAGAGGCCTTGATTGTTAGATCTCTGCCTGCAGTCCCTATGAGCTGGTCGGTGCCGTTGTAACCGGTGAGAGTTATGCTGCCATCAGAACTGCTGTATGTCCATGTGGCTGCTGTGTCATCGGTCGCATCAGATGTATCTTTTTCAAAATTAATAGATTGATTCCCTATAACCAGCAGAGGTTCGGTCTGATTCGCAGGTGGATCGCTTTTGCCGCCATCTTCTCCGAAACTGCCTCCAGTGCTGTTAAGAGTAAGTGTGCGCAAAGGTGCAGCCCTGAATGAATCTAACAGTGCGGATTGAGTCTGTATTGGGGGATCATTATTAAAAGCTGCATCAGCTAAAGTCTGTGCGGAAACTGCAGGCTGCTCCTGTGCAGGCGCTGCGGGCTGTTCCTGTGCAGGCGCTGCAGGCTGCTCCTGCGAAGGCGCTGCAGGCTGCTCCTGCGAAGGAGCTGCAGGCTGCTCCTGTGCAGGCGTTGCGGGCTGTTCCTGCGAAGGCGCTACGGGCTGTTCCTGTGAAGAAGCTGCAGGCTGTTCCTGCGAAGGCGCTGCAGGCTCTGAGGACTCTGCGTCAGCGGGCTCCTGCTCCGACTCCTGCGCGAATGCTGTACCGCACAGCATGACTGTAAGGACTGCTGCCAGCATCATTGCACATATTTTTCTCAGCCAAGTTTTCATCCGGTCGTCCTTTCTCAAAACACCCGCGTTGCTTCCGCAGGCTACCGGCTCCGTCTACATATGTAATGCACAATTACTACGTACAATTAACCATATTAATACATAATATATTATATGTGTCATTTTTTATTTGTGCAACGGTTTTCTGATACCTATCCATTTATTTTATACGAATAATATCAGGAAAAAAACGTTTATACGAAAAAAGACAGAGGAATAACGTTCCTCTGTCTTTTTTCTATTCAGTCCGCTGAATCTCCATATCAGAACAGGCCGGAGATCCTGCCGTTATCGTCAACGTCTATTCTCTCAGCTGCAGGAACCTTAGGAAGGCCCGGCATGGTCATAATATCTCCGGTAAGTACAACGACAAAGCCAGCACCTGCGGAGACCTTCACATTCTTCACCGTCACGGTGAAATCTTCAGGCGCTCCGAGCACGGTGGGATCATCGGTAAAGCTGTACTGTGTCTTTGCAACGCATACGGGCAGTCCCCCGAAGCCAAGCTTCGTGAGCTCGTCTATCTGCTTCTGGGCTGCCGGCATTATGCTGATGCCCTTGCCGCCGTAAACTTTCTTCGTTATCGCTTCAATCTTA
>JAIKVS010000042.1 GCA_024685535.1 Oscillospiraceae bacterium
TTCAACCGCTTCCTCCCGGATATGGATAAAATGGCGTTCCATAAGATAGTTCGCGGAGCATCCAGAAGAGCGGATATAGCATATGAGAGCCCCGAGGGCAATGTCGTATATGACGACATTGAAGATCCTCTGCCATTTGATGTGAACGCGGACGAGATAGTCATCGGCGACGGTGACTACGCTCTGTTTTACAGGGATCTTTCTGAAAACCCATCGACTTATGAGAACAAGAAGGTAACTTTCAAGTGTCGTGTGCTTGTCCGGGATAAGCTCCCCTCGGGCAGTGTGGTCGTAGGAAGACATGTTATGACCTGCTGCGTTGAGGATATCCAGTTTGCAGCTCTCATCTGCCAGTGGAACAAGTCCGTTCCCGTGAAGGACGATACCTGGATCATCCTGACGGCAAAGATCAATATCAAGTTCAGCCGCGCCTACGGAAAGAGAGGCCCCGTGCTGAGCTATATCACATCGGTCCCAAGTGTAGCCCCGGACGATCCTGTCGCCACATTCTACTGATACGGCATGAAATACAAATGTCTCGTCTTCGATCATGACGACACCACTGTTGACTCCACAGCGACTATCCACTATCCCTGTTTCGTGGACTTTCTGAAAGAGTACTACCCCGGCAGAGAGATAAGCCTTGAGGATTACTTCATCCTGAATTTCACTCCCGGATTTATAGAAATGTGCCGCAGGGACTACGGTATGGATGATGATATGCTGGAACTGGAGAAGGAATACTGGCTAAGCTATGTCAGCCATCATATCCCCAAGGCATATCCGGGCATTGCGGAGATAATGCACCGCCATAAGGCTGAGGGCGGGATCCTCTGCGTTGTATCCCACTCAATGGCAGATAACATAGTAAGAGACTATGAGGCAAACGGACTTCCCAAGCCGGATCTGGTGTTTGGCTGGGAGCTCCCGCCTGAAAACAGAAAGCCGGATCCCTGGGCGCTATATGAGATCATGAGAAAATTCTCACTTTCTCCGAAGGACATACTTGTCGTCGATGATCTGAAGCCCGGCTATGATATGGCTGCAGCCGCCGGAGTGGATTTCGCAGGCGCCGGATGGTCATATGAAATAAGGTTCATAGAAGATTTCATGCGCGCCAACTGCACTACCTATTTCAAAACAGTGCGGGAACTGGATGAGTTTCTGCAGTCTTAATAAAAACCTTACGGGCTGTGAAGTAATGCTTTCACAGCCCGTAAAAGGATCGGAGGAGACCTGATGGACATTCTCTATATCATTATCCCTTGCTATAATGAGGAAAAGGTGTTGCCGATAACTGCGCCCTCATTCATTTCAAAGCTGGGATCACTTATTTCCGCCGAAAAAATCTCCCCCGAGAGCAGGATCCTGTTTGTAAACGACGGCAGCAGGGATTCCACATGGGAGATTATCTGCAGCCTTGCCAAAACTGAGAAGCTTTGCAAAGGTATTTCCCTCAGCAGAAACAGAGGTCATCAGAATGCGCTACTCGCAGGTCTGACCGAAGCCTCGGATAAGTGCGATATCACCATCACTATCGACTGCGACGGGCAGGACGACATAAATGCCATAGATGAAATGGTGGATAAGTATGACGCCGGATGTGACATTGTCTATGGCGTGAGGAACGACAGGCGCACAGATTCCGCCTTCAAGCGCTTCACAGCCCAGAGCTATTACAAATTCCTGGCAAAGCTCGGCGCGGAAGTGGTCTATAATCATGCAGATTACAGGCTCATTTCATCAAGGGCGCTGAAGGAGCTCCTCAAATATGAGGAAGTGAATATATACCTGCGCGGCATGGTTCCGCTGGTCGGTTTTAAAAGCGGAACTGTTGAATATGTAAGAGAGGAAAGAAAAGCCGGAGAAACGCACTATCCTCTCAGAAAAATGGCGGATCTTGCCATAAACGGCATCACCGGGCTCACAGTCAGCCCCATGAGGATAATACTGGGCTGCGGAGTGGCTGTCATGGGGCTTGCATTTATATGGCTCATTGTACTTGCCGTACTGGCCGCCTGCGGCGTAAAAGCCGGGCTGATCTGGATAGCAGCGCTCATAGTGTTTTTCGGAGGGATACAGCTTGGAGCTATCGGCGTTATAGGGGAGTACATCGGCAAGATGTATCTTGAGACGAAGCACAGGCCGCGCTTCGTAATAAGCGAGCGTACTCCGGAAAATTAAGATATGCATACACTGGAAGATATCCGGCGTGAATACGACAGGCTGGACAGAATCTGTTCCGTAGATACATCTAAGATAGTCCTGAAGCTCAGCAATGCTCAAAAGCGCCTCGGAAGCTTCTCATATAAGCCCGGCTTCCCGCGCGGTGTTATGACCATCACCATATCCAGAAAAGTCCTGAATAACGAGGAGCTCTTTTTAGATACCATCAGGCATGAATACGCCCACGCTGTGGTGTTTATGAGGCATCCCTTCTCAAGACACGCCCATGATAAAGTATGGAAAGCAGTCTGCCGCGAAGTTGGCTGCACGCCCAAGGCGACTGTAAAGGACGATGCACTGAGGAAGAGAACAGAGGAGAGCGCAAAATACAAGATTATCTGTCAGCGCTGCGGAGCTGTAACTTATTACCAGCGGGCAGGGAAGATAGTGCAGACCCTGCAGAAGGAATCATCCCGGCGAGGCATATTCAGAAAAGCGTCGGCAATAACATGCAGACGTTGCGGTGGAAGGGAATTTTCCTTATTCGTATTAAAATAAAAAGAAGCCTCTCGGCTTCTTTTTTTTGTTTTATATACCCAGGATATCAACTGTCTTGCTGTCGTCCCTGCCGCCGTAGTATTTATCCAGCACCTGCTGGAAGATCGGTTCATCAGGATCAGCGTATTTAAACAACGTCATGCATGAGCGGAGCTTCAGACAATCCGGCCACCCCAGCACTGATTCTGCGTCATTTCCGGGAAGCTGCAGCAATGCAAATGAGATTTCAAGCAAATTGCTCCTGAGATAATCATCTGAGAGGTACTCTCTTGCCTCCTCAAGGCCCCTTATGGAATAATACTGCGCTGTTGAACTGAATCCCAGTCCTGATACCTGCGGAAAAATGTACCACATCCAATGGCTCATTTTTCTGCCGCGTTTTATCTCTGCCAGAGCTGTTGAATAAGAGTGCCTCTGCGCATCAGTGAATCTTGAAACATCATACATATTCATATCCTCCTGTACATTATCCTGTATGCAATATAGCATTATGGAGGCTTAAAAACAATCAGTAATGGCACCAATGATATAGCGTATATATTGATATGGTTGCTTTGAAGGGAATCATTTGCTGATCTGTTTGAAGCTGAAGCTGAGAGCTGCAGAAATCACTTAGGTTGCGATTATAAGAGATGTGAGTAAGATTCTGCAGAAGATCTGTATTATAGCTTTAATTTCCAAACATGTAATAAAAATTAAACATAATTTTTTACCACAGACGACGGCGGGCAGTGATCGATTGCTGTTGTTATTTGTCCCTACGATAATCTCAACGCATTCGGACTGTGATAAGCATCCCTGATCCGGATTCTCCGGATTCATATTATAATAATATAGTAAGAAAACATATTGATGAAATTGTATAGCAGTGCGATTTTCGATATAATATATAGAGAAATATATAGAGAAATTTGTGATTCTGTTAATAACCGGATAGTCTGATAATTATCTGAATAATGTATCAAAAACTGCAAAAACTTTTGAAAAAAAGCACTTTTTGATTGAATTCAGGATACTTATTTAAAAATTTTACTGGTTATCAAATTTTTAACACAAGCAAAAAATGACGATCAGATGACGAAATGTTTAATAGTGGGTAAATTACTTTAAATTATTGAAGTATTTTACGCATGTTTAATATAAATATATTGGTAGTTTTTTCGCAAAATATGTCTGATTGTTGACTGCTTTATTGACTGTTCATCTTTTATCATAGGTGTACAGTCGGGCGCCTGATTGGCGCAAAACATCTTATTGTATATAGATTCACGGAGGGTGAATTGATGAAGAACTTATTATTGAAAAGAGGCCTGGCTCTGTTCCTTGCACTCATAATGTGCATAGGAATGCTGCCGATTTCTGCTCTGGCAGAAGATACGGCAGTGGAAGAGCAGACACCGCCACCCCATGAACATTCATGGAGCGGCTGGACTGTCGTTACGCCAGCTACCTGCTCTTCTGCAGGAACACAGCAGCGCGTCTGCGACGGATGCGGAGAGATACAGACATCTTCTGTAGATGCTCTGCCACACAGCTTTGGCGATTGGACAGTTGTCACTCCTGCTACCTGTTCGGAAGCCGGAGTGCAG
>JAIKVS010000027.1 GCA_024685535.1 Oscillospiraceae bacterium
GTCTGGCATCGGCCTTTCTGAACGGATATTTCGACAAGACATATACCTGGCCTGATCTCACTTACGGGATGATGCATAAATAAAAAACAGGAGCACCGGAATGGTGCTCCTGCCTTTTATTTATATGCCTTTTTCAAAACACAGTTCATGTCTCTTCAGCCGTAGCTTTGCCTGTTTCCTTTATCTCTATGCAGAGCATAGTGAGGTCATCGAACTGGTCTGCATCGCCGACGAAGTCCTCCGAGATCTTCAGTACGCCCTCGATTATATCCTTCGGCGTTCCGTCCTTATATCTGTTAAGCGCCTCTATCATGCCGTCGGTGCCGAGCATGCGGTTTTCAATGTTGGTAGACTCCGGCAGACCGTCCGTATAGAGAAAGAGCTTATCTCCCGCTCCGAGCTGCAGCTCGTAATCCTTATATTTCATTCCGGGCATGCCGCCGAGGACGAAGCCGTGCTTGTCTTTGAACAGCTCAAACTTGCCGCCTTTACGGTATATTGCCGGATATTCATGTCCTGCGTTCGAGGCGATTATTTTGCCGGTGGATATCTCCAGTATGCCGAGCCACACCGTTTCGAACATATCCGCCTGGTTATGCTCGCATATATCGTCATTCATCAGGCGCAGCACTTCAGCCGGTGTTCCGCCTTCCTTTACTCTGTTGCTTAGGAGTATGCTGGTGATCATCATGAACAGAGCGCCCGGTATCCCTTTGCCTGATACGTCTGCCATCACCAGTGCGAGATGGTCGTCATCTATGAAGAAGAAGTTATAGAAATCTCCGCCGACCTCCCTGGCCGGATCCATCAATCCGTAGATATCGAATTCATGCCGGTCGGGAAAAGCGGGAAAATCGTCAGGAATGGCATCGTTCTGGATAGCTGCCGCTATAGTGAGCTCCGCACTCATCCTCTCGCGTTCAGACGTGACTGCGGTAAGGTTCTCGATATATTTCACCATGTCCGACTCCATGGAGTCTATGGAGCCGGCAAGTTCGCTGATCTCATCATACCTGCTTATCTCACCCAGCGGTTCGCTAAGGGCATGCTCCTTTGCAAAGCGGGCAGCCTCCTTCGAGACCTTCTCAACAGGTTTTATAACAGCTTTTCTCAGGAAGGTTGCCGTAAGTACGGAGATGACTATATCCAGAATGACTATGCCGAGGATTATCAGGAGGAAATAAGGACGCAGAGCATCTTTCATCTCTCTTACCGGCCTTTGCATGCAGAGGATGGCAGTGATTTCCCCGTCTGAATTTTTAACAGGGACAAGAGTTGTCATGTGCGGATGAGCGCCATCTGTCGGGCGTAGACGGAAGATAGTCTCGAAGGGCGCGCCATCTTCATAGATCGCTTTATATTTCCATCTGTATTCGTCGTTTGTTGCACTGCGCTGGTACCCCAGTTCCCACTCGGTGTATTTGGAGTTGTCCACGGCATTGTTCACGGCATTGAATACAGATACGAATCTGCTGTAATCGCTGGTATCCACACGTATAACGTAAATCAGAGAGACGTTCAGCCTGCGGCAGCAGCCGTCAAGCCGGCGCTTCGTATCAGCATATTCCTGCTGTTCCCCGCCTGCGAGATATTCTTCTATATGGTCGCCGTTAACGAACAGGGCAGCGGTATCCGCCATATGGTATGTGACGGAGGAATACTCGTTCTTGAAGGCGCTGACAAAGCTCCTGTTTCCTATTATGCTTATGATGACCCCGAACATTATGACCAGAAAAACGAGTCCGCCAATAATGTTGAAGGACATATCGGAACTCAATTTTTTAAATAGTTTCTTCATCCTGTCACCGTTCTTCCCAAGTTTCAAAGTCTTTTCCGGTACTCTTCCATATCATTTGAAATATAACATAATATATGCATATTGAACAGAGCAGTTTTTCTCCTCAGCACAGGATCATTGACTCCGCCGGGATCTGATGCTATTCTGAACACACTTAAGCGGCAAGCTTCTCAAATTACCGAAAGGACCGATCTGAAATGCAAGGTAAAGACTCTGCGCTGATCGTTATAGATATGCAGCGAGGTTTTATAAGCAGCCTTTCTCCTCTATATATAGAAGGCGCTGCAGTTACTGTTCCTGCCTGCGCCTCCGTTATTGAACACTGCAGAAACAACGGCATCCCTGTATTTTTTGTAACACGCGTATACAGTGCTGACGGGAGCGATGTTGAGCATACCCGCCGTGAAGCCTGGCTTAAAGGCGGAAAGCCCCTGTCGCCCGGCTGCGCCGAAGAGATCTCCGCTGCCATGCCCGAAGAGTTCGGCAGCGACCCGCGCGATTATCATATAATTAAACCCAGATACTCGGCATTTTTTGCCACCAGCCTCGATCTCGTGCTGCGCCGTCTAGGTGTGAACAGAGTCATCCTCGCCGGCACTACTACTCCCAACTGCATCCGCACCACCTGCTACGACGCCATCTGTCTTGATTACGATGTGACCGTACTTAGCGACTGTACCTCCTCAAAAACGCCCGAAATACAGGAGAGCAATCTTCGCGACATGGCAAATGTAGGCGCAGAAATACTGGATTCAAATGCATTCATTACCAGCTACAGATAGATAATGCGCTTAAGGCATATAAGACCGTCCCGTTATAAGCGGAGCGGTCTTTTTTCATTTTCAGTGGATGCTCCGTCACCGTCTGTATTGCATATTTATTCATTAAATACTTAAATAAATGCATATCAATTGTATATTGTGCACTTATGTTCGCATCGACCAAGCTCTGATATTTGTAGATTTTATAAGCAATATTTTCGCATTTTATCGATTGACAAAAGAATTCTTGCGTGTATAATAATTGCATAAATATTCAAATTTTGAAGGAAAGCAGCAAACACCTATTATCCGGCTTTCAGGAGGGAGCCTAACATGATGCAGGATTGGAAAACTCTTTATGAAGTGAAAGGGCCGAAAACTCTCGTTGAGATGACGGCCGCGGAGCTGAAGGAAGCCATGAAGGAGACAGATACCGTGATACTCTCCTTCGGTGCCATCGAAAACCACAGCGTGCATCTGCCGCTTGGAGCCGACTGGTATCAGGCCAATGTGCTGATCCGAAGAGTTTACGAGGAGCTTCTCGCCATGGGTCATAAGACCGTACCCGGTTTTCCGGTGCCGTTTGGCGTGCAAACCAACAAATTTGAAAGAGACAAGCTCTTCGGCAACTGTTTCCTCAGCGACAGAACGTTCATCGATATGACGATCGATCTCGTTCTTGCACTGTATGAAAGCGGCTTCAAGAGATTTATTCTCTGCATCAATCACTCGGAGAACCACTCGGCGCTTAACGTGGCAGCAAGAGAACTTGCCAATAAATACGGCATCAAGTGCGTAGTCCCTGACTGGGTGCCGCCGCACAACGATTTCTGGCCTACGGTGCTGAAGAATCCGGAGCATCAGGGGCATGGTGGCGAGGACGAAACAGCCTGCGTTATGGCGGCTGTGCCGGAACTCGTTCATACTGACGGTGTGGAACCCTATTACGCACCTGAGGATACAAAGCCCGTTAAGATGGGCGGACTTTATTACTACGGAGGCTCTGTAGGCATTTTCATGCCGGTGAAGGAAGACCAGAGTCCCGGCTATATCGGCGATCCTGCCGACGCCACCGCTGAAGAGGGCATTCTCTGCTACGACGCATATGCGAAATGGATAGCCCAGGTGGCGGATAAATATCTGTTCTGATAAATATGACGGAGCCTTTGTGCTCCTCTGTGATGATTTCTGAAAGGAGAAATAAAATGGATAACAAGGAAGTCCAGGAGATCAAAGAAGCCCCGAAGATGCCATTCGGCTGGGCGCTGTTCTGTATAGCGTTTCTGCTCATATCTATGATACTTTCACTGGTGTGGCTGGACATACCGGTGCATATAAACCTCATCATCGCGATAGCTGTGACTCTGCTTGTATCGTGGCTGAACAACGGTCACAACTGGTCGCTCCTTTCCGACGCGATAGACTATGGTGGCAAGATCTGCATCCAGCCGACAATAATAATGATGCTGATAGGCGTACTTATTGCCTCGTGGATCGCCTCCGGCACTGTACCGATGATAATCTACTGGGGTCTCAAGCTCATAAGCCCCTCAGTTTTCCTGCTCACTGCCTGCCTGATCTCGGCAATAATCGCAATAGCGATAGGCAGCTCATGGTCTACTGCCGGAACAGTAGGCGTAGCTCTGATGGGTGTCGGTCTCGGGCTTGGCATAAACCCCGCAATGACCGCCGGTGCAGTTATCTCAGGAGCTTATCTGGGCGATAAGATGTCCCCCATGTCCGATACAACGAACCTCGCACCGGCAGTCGCTGAAGCCGACCTCTTCGATCATATCCGTTCCATGATGGTTACTACCGGCCCGGCCTTCGTGATAAGCCTCATCATCTACGGTCTGCTCGGCCTTAAGTACTCGGCAGACAGCGTTGATTCTGCAATGGTAGCTGCCACGATGGACGCCATCCAGTCCCACTTCACAATGAACATACTGCTTCTTCTCCCGGCAGTGGTCGTCATAGTGCTCGCAATTCTCAAAGCGCCCTCTATACCGACGCTGCTGCTCTCTGCACTCACATCCGTGATACTTGCCATGATCTTCCAGGGGCAGTCTCTCTCTTCGATACTGAACATTCTGGACGGAGGCTTCTCCATAGAGTCCGGCCTCGCCGAATTTGACAGGCTGATGAACCGCGGCGGTCTGCAAAGCATGCTCTGGACTGCAGCTCTCGGAATACTTGGCATGCTGTACGGCGCAATTATGGAGAAGACCGGACTGCTGACGGCTTTCATGGAGAAACTCAAACCCCTCGTAAAGAGCACCGGCGGGCTTATCACTACGGTCATCGTCTCCTGCACCATCCTTCTGGCAGCCACCGCCAGCCAGACCCTTGCTATAGTCGTTGGCGGCCGTATGTATATCACTGAATTCAAAAAGAAGGATCTTCTGCCCCAGACTCTTTCGCGTACGCTTGAGGACAGCGGTACAATAATCTCCCCGCTCATTCCCTGGAGCCTTTGCGGCGCATATATGGCAGGCACTCTCGGGGTGAGTACGGTGTCCTATCTGCCCTTCGCGTTTTTCTGCTGGCTCTGCCCGATCATCGCCATAATCTACGGCTTCACCGGCAAGTTTATGTGGAAGACCGGCGATATTGCCAGCAAGAAAGTATACAGCAGCGAACCCGCGCCGGAAGCCGTACCTGCAGAGTAAGCAAAAAATGACCGCTCGACGGAACGAAATAAGATGAAAAACAGCAAGGCTCCTGCAGATATCGCATCTGCAGGAGCTTTTGCCGTGAACAGAAAAGGACTGAATATTTTCTTGCCGAATTGATGGATATCAGGCCGGAAATCTGCTATTATGAAAATGATAAATCTGTGCATCCGCAGGAGGAAGCTCTTATGGAAAACAGAGTCACTCTGAAAATGATCCGTGAAGCTGCCGCAGCTCTTGACGGCATAACTGAGATCACCCCGATAGTAACATCAACACGGCTTGGGAAGAACCTCTTCATAAAATCTGAAAACCTGCAGAAGACGGGCTCTTTCAAGATACGCGGAGCCTACAACAAGCTGCGCATGCTCTCTCCTGAGGAAGCAGCGCGCGGCGTTATTGCCTGCTCGGCCGGGAACCACGCCCAGGGCGTTGCTCTCTCGGCTACAAGACTGGGAATGAAGTCCGTTATATGTATGCCTGAAGGCGCCCCGATACTGAAAGTGGAGGCAACCCGCGGCTACGGTGCGGAAGTTGTGCTCGTGCCCGGGATCTACGACGATGCTGCGGCCGAAGCCGAGCGCCTTGCCAAATCCGAAGGCTACACCTTCGCCCATCCCTTCAACGATCCCTATGTCATAGCAGGACAGGGCACCATCGCCCTTGAGATCCTGGATCAGGTGCCGGACGTTGAGCAGATAGTTGTTCCAATAGGCGGCGGAGGGCTGATCAGCGGCATAGCCGTGGCGGCAAAATCACTGCGCCCCAACGTCAAGGTGATAGGCGTTCAGGCTGCGACCGTTCCTTCCATGTTTGTTTCCCGCCGCAATGGCGAGATAACCACTGTGAAGGACGGCCCGACTATTGCCGATGGCATACACGTGCTTACTCCCGGCAGCCTTACATTCGATCTTGTTGAGCAGTTCGTAGACGATATAGTAACCGTATCAGAAGATGAGATAGCTGCAGCGATAGTCGCCCTGCTCGAAGGACCGAAGACCGTGGCTGAAGGCGCCGGAGCAACGAGCGTTGCCGCCTATATATTCGACAGGATAGATACCTCCCTCAAGACCGTCGCTGTAGTCTCTGGAGGCAACGTAGATATCACGACACTCTCCCGAATTATAACCAAGGGTATGCAGAAGACCGGGCGTATAGTTCAGATCACCACCAAGCTAACCGACAAGGCGGGCAATCTCGCCCAGCTGCTCACCTGCGTTGCCGAGAACGGGGCAAATGTTCTCGACATTGCCCACGAACGCGAGGATGCCAAAACTGAAGTAAACTCCTGCGTCGTCACTATGACGCTTGAGACCCGCGATCCCGAGCATGTCCGCAAACTGCGCGCAGACCTCGTCCGCCACGGCTACCGCCTCCTGGACTGAATCCCTGATAAAGTAATCAACCTGAAAGGAAATTATAAAAATGAAGATCATATCAACTGACAAAGCCCCCGCGGCCATCGGTCCCTATTCACA
>JAIKVS010000096.1 GCA_024685535.1 Oscillospiraceae bacterium
TATCCATGAGCGGTCCCATCTGTTGGTAATGAAGCTCCATGCGAGGAATGCGGCAGTCACAAGCATCCAGAAGCAGCCGTGGAACCAGCCGTACTTTTTCAGTTCATCTTTTGAAGAGCGGGAGTAGTCTCCCTCCTCCAGAAGCTGGGAAAACCCACCCCATATTATGCTGACACGCACGATCAGAAACACTCCCAGAGCTATGAGCCCCAGCAGCAGAGCAACGGATACCACGTGAAAATAACTGTCCTCGCCGGCAAATATCATTACAATGAATAACGGCAGCACGGCGACCACGCAGAGCACTATGCCTATCGTTAGCTGGCGGTTGAAAATGTTCTGGAACCGTTCTTTCCTCTCCCGCACCATGCCGCTTACACCGTAGAGTGTGTCTATCTTCTCGTGCTCGAGATACTCATAGGGCTTTGAACGGAGGCCGGCACTGACGAACACTGCTACAGCACTGCCAACCAATACGAAAAGGAACACGAGGCCCAGACCTATCGCTCTGTTTTCACTCATTGCCAGCAGACCATATTCCTGAGCTCCCGAGAGAAGTATTATAAGTATGGGAGAGAGGATACATAGCATTACTGCGAGAGCTATCCTTGGCGCATTGTATTCGCGCGTATGAAGGAATGCAGAGGCTTCCTCCATGGAGACGGTGCGCAGCTCGCTGTCCACAGAAATGATTTCGCCCGGTTCAGGCTGCTCTATATCGTCTTTGAGCAGGTAGTCCGTGCTCACTCCGAAAATATCGGACATCATAACTATGCGCGCCATATCGGGGACAGACTGTGCGCCTTCCCATTTGGAAACCGATTGCCGGCTTACGTTCAGCTTCTCCGCAAGATCCTCCTGGGACCATCCGTTCTTCTTTCTCAGTTCTATTATCTTATCTGCGAGGATCATCTCAATAACTCCTTTCCTGTTTTCAGGTGAGTCAAGCTTAGCAGAAAATGGGGTTTACAAGCCATAAAGCGGGCTTTGAACATGCGCAACCGGCGGTTGCATATGTGATAATATCAGCATCTGCGGTGTTTTACAAGGGCACCTGAACCCTGCATGGACCATTTTGTGAATCAGCTGTTAAACCTGCCTCGGCTGCGGTATGTTTTTATGTACAGGAAAGAGTTGATTTGTTATTATAAAGAAAAAAGCGGAAAACCGGAAAGGAGTATGACATGAAGAAAACGCTGACGGTCATTTGTCTGATAATAGTGATGTCTATGCTCTTATCGACGGCATGCTTTGCCGATGAGGGGAATTTCGACACACTTGCCGACTGGAACCTGAAGGTCGCTGTGCCTGAAGGCAAAACAGCCGTGCTAAAGGGCAACTGCTACTATATCTACGCACAGAAACCGGGATTTATCCCCTACGTTATGATCACCACATATAACTATGATTCCGCAGATAAATTTATCTCTGATTTCACGGCATATATGCAGAAGCAGTATCCGGACCTGAAGGTATTATCCGATGCGGAGGAAAAGGTTATCGGGGATAAAAACTGCACGGAGATAGACTATGCCTACGGAGTGAGCGGCTATGAGGTGAAAGACCGGAGAGTTATCATAACTTTAGACGGGATCACCTATATGTTCGCATCCAAAGAGATAGAAGAGCGCGGAGAGACAGTGGGCGATATGCTCGATAATGTGGTTGCCGGGTGCGTATTCCTTAACGGATCCGGTGAGGAGCCTGTAGAACTCCCCGAAGAGCATCCTGATCTCTCGGAAGAGAACGAGGGAGCTCCCGAAAAGTCTGAGGACCGTTCCGAAGGATTTGAGGATTCCAAAGATATTTCTGTACTTAAGCTGCTTAATGCACCTGTCGGCGCCTATGTATATACCCAGGATGACGGAATGCTCAAATACTGGATCGATCTTACCGGTACTGTGTCGGATGATGTTGTCCTCCATTGCTGGTTCCGTTCAGGAGATCTTACCTGGTATGAAAAACTCTATATCCTGGAGCCGGAAATGAAGGATATCGGAAAGTCAGTCATAGAGGTAAACAGGATCACTGACCTTGATGGAAAAGACCTTACCAAAGGCTTCAAAACGCTTAAGGTCCGCATTTACAGCGACCATGTGAGCCTGGTGGTCAAAAGAGACAAGAAGACTCTTTCCGGCGGCGGGGATGACAATATCCTTACCGGGACTTACGTGATGGAACCTGCTGCTGTGACCACGTCCTATGAGTATAGAAATGAAAGCGGCATGCTGAAATACTGGCTTGAGCCCGGCGCTACGGCAATGGAGCTGCATGCAATGTTCCGTTCGGGTGATCCGGAGTATTACGAGAAGACATTCATCCTCGATACAGAGAATGCCGTAAAGGACGGCGAGTATTCACTCCTCATAGATAAGGTGCTCACTGAGGACGGACAGGATGTTTCTGACTGGTTCACAGCCCTGACTCTTACCGAAGTTCAGGGCGCTTACATACTGAATGTTAAGCGCGATGAAAAGACCCTTGCCGGCGGAGCGGAGGACAACATCCTTACCGGAACCTATATGTTCGAGCCGAAGACTTATCTGGGACCTGAAAAGGAAGGTCCCTACAGCCCTGAAGAACTTACTTCATGGGCACGCATAAGATACTTCACCGAAAACGCCTACTTCCCGCTTGAAGCAGCGGCGGAGGAAAACCCTGATGACACCGTCACGGTCCAGCTTTACGAATATGCTGAGGCAGGGGAGCGCCCCGCGCACCGTGCAGTTTATGCCTTATATACTCTCGATGCTTACGGAAACGGCTTCGACGCAGTCACCGGGGATTCAATAGCGCTATGCCGCTGATCGTCGATGAGAAACAGAAATGCCCCCTCTGATGAGGGGGCATATTTTTTGCACAGAATTATTTTTTCCCGAACATCTCCATGGCCCCTCCGAGCAGCTTGGAGAGGATATCTGCACCGGCAGGAGTCTCACCCTTCAGGATGCTGACTGCGGCCTTTTTCGTTTCAGAATCAGCCGCGCGGTAGAGCTCAAGGAGCTTCTTTTCCGTAGCGGTCACCTTTACCGAGGTGCCGGAGGAAGAAGAGCTGGTTTTTTTCGCTGTTGAAGAAGAGGCAGTGGTCTTTTTGGCGGTTGAACTGGAGCTCGTGGTCTTTTTTGCTGTGGAAGTGGTGGCTGCTGGCTTCTTTGCGGCTGCCGCACTTACGTTTTTCGGTGCTTCCAGCAGAGATTTCTGCGTAACGCCGAGAACTTTCGCTATTGCCTTGAGCTGAGTCTGGGTGAGGTCCTTTTCGCCTCTTTCCACCTTGCCTATGTCAGTTGCCGAAACACCGTCTATTTTTCTTGCGAGGGATTCCTGAGAGAGACCGGCTGCTGTGCGGGCCTCTTTGATCAATACGCCGACTTTTTTTGCTGCCATTGCATGGAACCTCCGAATTATTTATTGTCCTTTGATGATACAAATATATCAAAAAGGGCTTGTGCATTGCAACAGTTAATAAGCAAAAAATGCCGCCGGTCTTGGAATCGTGCGGCAGCTGTGGTATTATTGTGCGGAAATAAGTGAAAGGCGGAATGCTCAGTGGAATTTGATGCAGAAAAAGAGAAAAGGGAACTAAGTGAGCGAAAGGTGGATTCAAAAGAGATCTTCGACGGAGTGATCCTTCATGTTTTTCGCGACAGCGTTCAGCTTCCCAACGGTGATATAACAGGAAGAGAAGTTATCCGGCACGTCGGAGCCGTGTGCGTTATTCCCGTTACTGACGACGGGATGGTGTATGTTGAGAGGCAGTACAGATATCCCGTGGATTCAGTAATAACCGAGATCCCGGCCGGCAAGCTCGATTCCCCGGATGAGAACAGACTGTCAGCTGCAAAGAGGGAGCTTGCAGAGGAGACAGGCATCACGGCTGACAGCTGGCTGGATCTGGGCGTTTTCTACTCCGCTGCTGCCTACAGTGACGAGAAGATAACGATGTATCTTGCCCGCGGACTGCACAGGGGGGAGCGGCATCTTGACAAAGGTGAATTTCTCAATGTGGTGAAGGTTCCGCTGGAAGATTTGGTGCAGGACGTTATGGACGGAAAGATAACAGACGGCAAGACCCAGCTGGCAGTCTTAAAGGCTGCCAGGGCTATAGAACTGGGTATGTGATAAAGGTAAAAAAGAGAACCGGGTTTATAATCCCGGTTCTCTTTTTTTATTCTGTTTTTACTTCTTCATTGCAATGGCGGCTTTTGCCTTTTCTGCGAGCACTTCCGGCGTGAGGCCGAAATACTCGAGGACCGCATTCGCACTGCCGCTGCGGCCGAACTGATCGTTCA
>JAIKVS010000098.1 GCA_024685535.1 Oscillospiraceae bacterium
GCCCTTTTCATCCTTATTCACAGATATCTTGCGCATTGCAAAGTAACTGTGGACAACGTCTTTACCGCATTTCGCCGTAAAGCCGTAAAGCTTCGGATTCTCCGGGCTCCAGGCCTCAAATCCCGGCACGGGTATCACAGCCGGAAGCAGATATTCCTTGCCGTCAAATACGGCGTAAGCTTCGCTTTCGCCTATAACATCAGCTTCTATGGATACGCTTGCCTTATCGAAGTTAGGCGTTATCCTCAGCGATCGTATATACTCCTCCTCAACGGCTTCAAGCCAAACCGTCTGCCAGATACCGCACTGGGGAGTATACCAAATGCCTCCGCGTCTGGTCTTCTGCTTTCCCCTTGAGCCGGTGCCTCTGTCGGTATCATCGGAAACTCTTACAGTTATATTAATGGTGCTTTCAGTAACGGCCTTGCTGATATCAGCCTCGAAAGGAAGATATCCTCCGGAATGGGAGCAGACCTGAATATCGTTCACCCATACTACAGCGTCCCGGTCGACTGCATTAAAATGAAGTATCAGTCTCTTTCCGAGGAATCCGTCCGGAAGCTTCTGAACACGGTGATACCAGAGATACTCATCTTTTTTTACCGCTCTTTCAACTCCGGACAGTTCGCACTCCGGTGAAAAGGGTACAACAATGTTACCGTCGTAGCTTTTGGGATGACGGGTGGATTTATTAATAGCATAGTCCCAGATACCGTTCAGATTCAGCCAGTTGCCTCTGGCCAGCTGAGGTCTCGGGTATTCAGGCAGCGGGTTATTGTAATCAACACTCTCTGTCCAGGGTGTATTCATCTGTTTTTCTCCGTATAATCAGAATAATCCTGAGAATCCGCCCATTCCCTGAAGCTTGGACATAGCTTCGTTTGTGCGGTCATCGCTGAGTTTCAGTGCACCGTTAACAGCAGCCAGAATCAGATCCTGCAGCATTTCAACATCTTCAGGATCGACCACTTCCGGATCTATCTCGATGGATTCGAACTGCCGCGTTCCGGACACTACAGCCTTGACTGCGCCGCCGCCTGATGTGAATTCGAATTTAGACGCTTCAAGCTCCTGCTGCATTTTCAGGAAATCCTGCTGCATTTTCTGAGCCTGCTTCATCATGTTCATTTGATTTCCTCCGCCGAAACCGCCGCGGAAATTATTCTTTGCCATTACTGTTCCCCCTTATATGAACTGTACTATATCAAACTTTCTGAGTTCTTCTATATCTCTTACCGTATGCTTTTCCTCCGGCATTTCACTTACCATGAACCTCACTTTTCTGCCGAAAAGCTCTTCGAAGCGGTTTTCAATCTTTGCTTTCTTATCCGGAGCACTCAATGCTTTTCTGTTAAACTCTGTTTTTACCATAGCATTGAGAACGTCGCCTTCCAGCTGCCATTTTACCGCCGAAGCGTCGGTCATGATGACTCTCGTTCCCATCGGGAATACGGCTGCAATATCTCTTATCGCTGAAGCAATATCGAAACCGTTCTGCTCTGAAGAAGCTTTTTCCGGAGCACTCTCCTCTTCCTTTTTAACGTTCGAGGTTTCTTCCTTGACAGCGTCAGAAACTTCGGGCTCATTAACTTTTTCAGGCTCAGTAACAGCTCTCTCCGGGACGGCATCGTGAATGCCGGTTTTTACCTGACCTTCGTCGGCTTTCGCAGGTTTTTCCACTGCTACTGGTTCCGGGTTTAAAGTCACTGCAGTCTTACCGTTTTCCATCGCCTGTTCGATTTTATCGAGTCTTGCCCTGATGGAGTATAGGGAATCCTGAACACTTCCGTCGCACATTGCAATGAGACACATCTCAGCGGATATCTTTGGATTTGAAGAATCCCGCATCTGCGCTGCCCTGTTCTCGAGGATCTGCATAAGTGCTATAAGTTCATCAGCGGAATGGGCATCAGAATACCTTTTCAAAACAGCAGGGTCAAAATTGCCGGAAACTAGACCGCCTCCATCCGGAGGCATTATCCTGTAAAGAAGGACATCCCGGATCAGCTGCGACATCTCTTTCAGAACTCCTACGGGATCCTTACCCTGCATCCACAGATCGTTGAATCTGCCGATTGCACTCTTGGCATCACCGTTAAAAATATCCTGAAGCAGAGACTGTGTTGCCGCGTTACCGGCCAGGCCGAGGCAGGAATATATATAATCCTCGTCTATCCTCGGAGCTGATGCGCACTGATCGAGAAGACTCAGCGCATCACGCATGCCGCCTTCTGCCATTCCGGCCAGAAGTCCGGCTGCTCCCTCAGTCAGTTCAAATCCCTCAGATGCTGCGATCTTCAGAAGATGCTCTTTTATAAGTTCTGCAGGTATACGCTTGAAGCTGAAGCGCTGGCAGCGCGAAAGGATCGTAGCGGGAACCTTTGAAAGCTCCGTTGTCGCAAGCACAAAAAGAAGGTGCTCAGGAGGCTCCTCAAGAATTTTCAACAGAGCGTTGAAAGCCGGTTTGGAGAGCATATGCACTTCATCGATAATATATACTCTTTTTTTCAGTACCGCCGGTGAATAAATAGCCTCATCGCGAAGTGCCCGGACATCATCCACTCCGTTATTTGAAGCAGCGTCGATCTCAACTATCTCAGGCGCGGAACCGTCAAGTATGCTCCTGCAGGAAGAACATTCACAGCAGGGATTTCCTCCGTTTGGATGCTCGCAGTTAACTGCCCTTGCAAGTATCCTGGCGCAGGTCGTCTTACCTGTTCCCCTGGAGCCAATGAAAAGATAGGCATGAGACAGATGGCCGGAAGCCACCTGATATTTCAGAGTATCAGTTATCTGCTGCTGCCCTACAACCTCATCGAAGGTCACAGGCCGCCATTTTCTGTATAGTGCCTGATACATTGTGCGCATCTCCTATGAATTATGGCTCTTGACAAGACTGCACACCCGAATCCGAATGATGATTTATGCCCGTTACGCCGGCAGCCGGCTCAGATCCGGCAGCCTCACGGCACACGAAAAGCACCGCTTAATGCTGCTCGGTTCCCCGCCTGACATGGTTCACAGGTTTCCGTTGCGCGAGACCGAATCGTCAACACTGCTTACCGGAGTCAGACGACACAAAACATATCCTCGTTCGGGGATTCATCCCTGCTGCAGCGGATTGCAGGTTACAGGGCACCGCTGGCTCCCCGACTAGTGCAGCCTTGTCAAAAGCCATCATGAGTATTTTACTACATATCACGGCTATTAGCAATCAAATTTTTCTTTACATTCCTTGAAACTATGCTATAATAATAAAGCTTTTCAAGGGAAAGCGCATTCGGGCTTGTAGCTCAGCTGGGAGAGCGCACGGTTCGCATCCGTGAGGTTCGAGGGTTCGATCCCCTTCAAGTCCACCA
>JAIKVS010000148.1 GCA_024685535.1 Oscillospiraceae bacterium
CCTGCTTCTGGAATTCAAAAAACAGGGCATGACTTCGATCATCATTTCACATAAGCTCAATGAAGTATCTTATGTTGCAGATGATATCACAATAATCCGAGATGGAAAGACTATTGAAACACTTACAAAAGGTGTCGATGACTTCAGCGAAGACAGGATCATTAGAGGCATGGTCGGCCGCGAGATCGAAGACCGGTTCCCCAAGCGCCATGAGGTCGAGATCGGTGATGTTTCTCTTGAAGTGAAACATTGGAATGTTTATCATCCGATTTATAATGATAAGAAAGTTATCGATGATGTTTCATTTAAAGTACACAAGGGAGAGGTGGTCGGTTTCTCGGGGCTTATGGGTGCAGGCCGTACGGAACTTGCTATGTCTATTTTCGGCCGCAGCTATGGTACAGAGATCTCCGGAACGATAGAGATCCATGGAAAGGAAGTTAAGCTCCATTCTCCTCGTCAGGCAATTGAAGCCGGCCTTGCATATGTTACCGAAGACCGTAAAGGAAACGGACTTATCCTGTCTAATCCTATCTCTATCAATACTACGCTCGCAAACCTGAAGGGCGTCAGCAATAACGGCGTGATCGACCGTGACAAGGAACTTGCTGTGGCCGAGGAATACCGGGTAAAGCTTGGCACGAAAACACCCTCGGTTTTGCAGAACGTAGGCAATTTGTCCGGTGGCAACCAGCAGAAAGTACTGCTCTCAAAATGGATGTATGCCGACCCGGACGTCCTGATTTTGGATGAACCTACCCGAGGTATAGATGTAGGTGCAAAATATGAAATATACTGCATCATCAATGACCTTGTTCGTGATGGAAAATCTGTTATCATGATCTCCTCTGAACTGCCGGAGGTTCTTGGTATGTGTGATCGTATATATGTACTCAATGAGGGACGCATTGTGGGCGAATTCTCTCAGGAGGAAGCCAGTCAGGAAAAGATCATGGCAAGCATTCTCGCAACTGATTCTGCAGCAAAGGAGATAAAGCAATGACAACGAAAACGAAAGTATTGAACTTCGTTCAAAAATATACGATGATCATCGCACTGATACTGGTCACAGGATTCTTTGCCCTGCGTACGAATGGCAAGATTCTTATGCCCCAGAATATCACAAATATCATTTCTCAGAACGCATATGTGTTCGTACTGGCTACCGGTATGCTGTGCTGCATCCTGACCGGAGGTAACATAGACCTGTCAGTAGGGTCTGTGGTGTGCTTCGTGGGAACTATAGGCGCTGTACTGATGGATAAGGATCTTAACATGTGGCTGGCAGTTCTGGTCATGCTGGTCGTCGGTCTTCTGATCGGCGCATGGCAGGCGTTCTGGATAGCCTATGTTAAAGTTCCGCCATTTATTACCACTCTTTCAGGCATGCTTATATTCCGCGGCCTTTCAAACGTTGTGCTGCAGGGCAAGACGATGGCAGTTACCAACGCCAAATTCGTGCAGATCTTCGGCGGCGGCGCAAACTGCTATGTGCCGGATATCTTCGGCGGTGAGAACATAAATGTCCTGTGCCTGATTGTTGGAGCGCTTGCCTGCTTGCTGTATCTTGTGCTTACAGTACGCAATTACAGCGTACGCAGAAAGGCAGGGTTGGAATCGGATTCTCTGCTGAAAACAGTTATCAAGGCAGTAGTTATCGTGGTTGTTGTGATGTTTTTTGCGTGGCGTCTTGCTCAGTATAAAGGATTACCCATGGCCCTTATCTGGGTTGTCGGAGTTGTACTCATTTACAGCTATATAACTTCCAAGACTACAGTCGGACGTTATCTCTATGCTATAGGCGGAAATGAGACAGCAACCAGGCTTTCCGGTATCAACACAAAGAGCATCTATTTCTTCGCTTACGCCAACATGGGTCTGCTTGCCGGACTTGCTGGAATACTGACAATCGCGCGTCTTACCTCAGCACAGCCTACATACGGCCAGAGCTACGAAATGGACGCCATCGGTTCCTGCTTCATAGGCGGTGCCTCCGCGTATGGCGGAGTCGGAACCGTTCCCGGTGTTATCATCGGTGCTCTCCTGATGGGCGTTATCAATATCGGCATGAGTATCATGGGAGTTGACGCAAACTTCCAGAAGGTAGTAAAAGGTCTTGTTCTTCTTGCAGCAGTTATCTTTGACGTTGTGTCCAAAAAGAAGAACTGAGTGCTTGTAGTTATCTGAATATTAAAACTGAAAACACAGGGGTTTCTCAAATAGAGAAACCCCTGTGTTTAATTTATCTGTGATATATTCTTCTGTATTCTTCAGATTCCGAGCCATCCGAATCATTCAAAAACAGAGAAGGCTCGATTTTCAAGCCTGGTTTACCGCCGCGCTTTGCTTCTAGCAGAACAAGTGAAGGTGGCTTTGAAACATCAGAGCAAACCAGTCTTAGCCTCTTCGGCTCAAGGCCTTTTTCGCTCATAACCCTTAATGCTTCAGCGAGCCGTTCCGGTTTGTATACCATGAAAAAGCTCCCACCGGTCCTGCACAGATAAGATGCAGCGCTGCATATGTCATCCAAACTGCAGCTGATTTCACTTCTTGCGCCTGCTTTGTCTTCTTTAGGTGAAACATAGCCTGATGCTGAGGAATAGTAGGGAGGGTTCGAGACTGCAAAATCGAAGCTGCCGCTTTTGAAAAGCTTTCTGTGATCGCGTATGTCACCGCAGATTATTTCTGATCTGTCGCTGAGATTGTTTACAGACATGTTTTCTTCAGCAAGATTTGCTGCGCTTTCGAGTATTTCGAGCCCGGTCATGCTTATTTTTTTATTTTCGGTCATCATAAGCAAGCCTATCGCACCCGATGCGCAGCCGAGGTCTATACCTTTAGCTCTGCCTGAGATTACGGCAAAATCTGCCAGCAGGACGCAGTCGGTGCCAAGTTTAAAATGTTCCGCCTGAGCAAATAATGGCCCGCATTCCCATAATCTGTTGAATTCTGCCATCACAGCCTCCAATAGTACGTAAAAAAGTGAATAAGGGGCGATCAACTCGCCCCTTATTCACTGTAAGGTGTTAATTACTCCTCAACAATTGCCTCGGCAGGGCACTGGGCAGCGCAGGAACCGCACTGCAGGCACTTGTCCTGATCGATCTCATAGTGGAGATCGCCCATATCGATAGCTTCGGCAGGGCACTGTGCTGCGCAG
>JAIKVS010000071.1 GCA_024685535.1 Oscillospiraceae bacterium
CGACCTCCTTTGTCTTTGATAAGCGCTTTCACCTCTATACACGAAAACAAACAGAAAAGGTTGCACGGGCTTTGAAATTTCTTTGATGTTTACTTACAGGATGAACTTTGCTAATATGGATTCGATACCAGGACCATTACTGCCGGCGGGCGACAGCCTGACGCTGCGGCAGCGGCCAGCCTTTTGTCTGACTTCGGATATAGTTCAAATTATTAGAGGAGAACAGTTATGTATAAATTCTCAGGTTCCAAAGCTTCGCGTGCAGTTGCCTTCCTGCTTGCTGCAGTGATCCTGCTGTGTACAGCACCTTCAAGCGCAGCTGCAGCTGCACCTAAATTCAGCTATAAAGACGCTCAGGATGCGAAGCTTAAAGCACTGGACTGCCTCATGACCTGCGGTTTCTCCGTAGAGTATAACTCAGATGATTCCACACTTAAGCGCTGGGAAAAGACCATATGGATATATGTATCCGGATCTCCGTCTTCTGAAGACAAAAAACAGCTGGACAAATTCATAATCGACATCGCCACCCATTGCCCGAACATGCCCAATATCCGCCTTGCATCAAGTGAAGAGAAAGCAGATATAGTCATATGGTACGGTCCGCTGAAGAATATGTCAAAGCATGTTGACGGCTATCATGAAGGAAACTGGGGCTATTTCAGTTATCAGACCAGCTCCAATAAGATCACCAGCGCCAAAATTGCCATTGCCAGCGATAAAAACAGCAAGGAGAGTAAAAAGCATCTGCTCCTTGAGGAACTGGTAGGCGCGTTCGGCCTTACCAACGACCATAACGACTATTCCGACAGTATCCTGTATGCACCGTGGAATACCGTAGGAAGCCTTTCAAAGGTGGACTGGCTGATGCTGAACATGCTCTATGATCCGGATCTGAAATGCGGTATGGGAGCGAACGAAGCATACAGCATCCTCAGAGATAAGATAATGAAATAATAAGGAATAAAACGGCAAAAGAAAGCACGATGGATCTGTCAGGATCATCGTGCTTTGTATTTTTTAAGCTGCTGTTTCTCTTTTCCTTGCAAAGAAAAGAATGCTGAAAGCTATTGAGATGAAGATGCAGATGCTGCATCCGAGGAATACGGGACGGAAACCGTAACTGTCTAGTATGCTGCCCCAAATCAGGCCTCCGGTACCGATGCCTATATCGTTTGACATGAAGAATGTTGCCGATGCTGCACCTCTCCTGCTCTGAGGAACATATTTTACTGCTTCAGCGTTCAGAGACGGGTTGGCGATGCCGGCACCCATACCCAGAGCAACCCCTGCAATATAGAACAGGATATGTCGGTCCGGGGCGTTCATCAGGAGAAAATATCCGAGCGCGAGGATCAAAGCTCCGGGGATGATTGACATAAGCGGATGGTGTCTGTCAGAAAGCTTTGCGAAAGCCAGCCTTGCCACTATAGTTGCAGCAGCCTGAAGCATGAAAAACAGACTGGCATTTTCGATGCTTATGGAAGTGGCAAAGAGAACGATGTAGGCTACTATCGCACCATGTCCGAGGAAAATAAAAATTGAACAGACGGTGCTGGGCAAGGCCTTTTTCTCGAGGATAGTTGAAATGAAGGACTGTTTTTCTTCTTTTAGCTGCTGTGCATTTATTGCCCGTTCTCCGAGACAGGCTAGTTCATAGCTCCGTTTCCTTTCGAAGAAGTCCCGGTCATTCTCATAACGGCAAAACAGCATGATCGCAAAAGCTATGGCCAGAAGTCCTATGGAGGCGTAGTAGACTACAGCATAATTCTGGGCTATTGAATATATCCAGAGGGCGATCACCGGACCCAGAGCCGTGGCAAGGTTATTGGTGAGTATGTAATAACCGAGCCCTTCACCCATCTTCGGCAGCGGCGAAACATCAGCCACAGCAACAGAGAGCCCGGTGGTTATTGTTGAATAGCCGATAGCCTGCAGAGCTCTTGCAACAGGCAGGTACGGGAGAAAGGGGAGGGTGAGCGAGGCGGTAGCCGCCGCATAGATCACGAGACCGAACAGGATGATCTTTCTTCGGCCTTTCCTGTCCAGAAGCTGCCCTGATATTATACGCATGACCATTGCAACTACCGTAAAGCACGTCAGCATAAGACCGGCATATGCAGCTGTACCGCCGATGGAAACAACATAGAGCGTTGTTACCGCATTATGGAAAAACATGCAGGAAACAACAAAAATATTGGCAAAGAGAAGTTTTATAAGGTGCTTTGACCAGAGACTCATTTCTCCTGTATTGGAATTCATATTATCCATTAACTGCCATCCCGTAATACAAATTGATCATTAGAAGCCGATCTCTATATTAACAATATATCATAAATCAGATCTGCTTTAAAACAGATCAGCGAATAAAAAAGCCCATCGTTTGACGATGGGCTCGTATCAAAGAGGATTCCGTATGTTCCCATCGTTCAGGCTTTGGCACCTTGCCATCCGGCAGGTCGTCGTGCGGTCAGCGGGCCTGTCCCTCGCGCACTCTTTATGGTTGTATATATGATAGCATATCCGGCCGGAAAATGAAATTGGGATTATTCACAAGTTAATGACATATCTTTCGTTTGACTTCACCAAAGCCCTGTTTTATTATCTTGATATCAACGAAGGGGGCGGCGGAAGATGAGCATATCCAAAACTGACTTCATACGGGGCATGCAATGCCCCAAAATGCTCTGGCTCGATGCGCACAGACCGGAACTGAAGGTGATCCCGGAGGAGACGCAGAAGAGGCTGGACAGGGGAAACGAGTTCGGAGACAAGGCCATGGCCATGTTCGGTCCCTTCGAGGAGATGACGGCATTTATCCCCGGTACCAAATATCTCGATAAGAAAAAGATGGTGCAGAACACCAGAAACGCCATGCGTTCCGGAGTGGAGAACATCTGCGAGGCCTCCTTCGACCATGACGGGGAGTTCTGCGCGGTGGACATTCTCCACAGAGTTGAGGACGATGTGTGGGAACTCTATGAAGTGAAGGATTCTCCGGAAGTTAGGCAAGAGTTAATAGAGGACGCAGCGTATCAGGCCTGGGTGCTCAATCGTTGCGGGATAAAGCTCGACGGTGTGTTCGTGGTATATCACTATGACGATGAGGACGACCCTTTCGAGCCGGTGGATGTCACGGAGGAGGCAATAGAGTTTGCCCGGGTGGTGGATGAGAACATAGATCGGCTCAAAGCCGTCAAGGATTCAAAGGCGGAGATAATGCAGAAGATGGGGGAGCAGTGCTCCAAACCATACGGCTGCTGGTACTGCGAATACTGCGAGGCTCTTGCAAGGCAGAGTTCGCTGTTTGACTGAAGAATAAACAGGCGCAGGGAGCACCTTTAAGGGGTGTCCCTGCGCTGTTTTTTGGCTTTGCAGCTGATTATTCTTCTCCGGGTTCCTCCGCCTCGGCTGCGGCAGCGGCTTCCGCCT
>JAIKVS010000072.1 GCA_024685535.1 Oscillospiraceae bacterium
ACTGAGCTTACGGAGGATGACTGCCGCCGGGCATATGAGCGTTTCAAGGAGATCTATGAGGAGAAGGCAGATGTCCTTCAGGAGATGGAACACAGGCGCTGGCTCCGTTTCCATCTGATGTTTAACTGGGCATATGATCCTATCAGGAATAATGGCCTCCGGCTTCATCCACTAATGCTTCCGTATGATGATCTCTCACCTTCAGAGAAGCGTAAGGATTCATATGCATGGGAAATATTCGGAAGGATAGGATAATATGTTTATCAATGGGTTATAACCACCCGGATAATACATAAATTTAAAAATATGAGGTAAAAAACGATGAAAAAAAAGATCCTAAGGCTTTTGACACTGTCGTTGTGCATCATGATGGTTTTTGCTATGTTCCCTGTACCGGCGGATGCAGCAAGTAACAGCTACAGTACTTGCTCATCAAAAAAAGTATTGCTTGTTCTCCCAGCTTCAGGAAGCTTGTTGTCTATACCGCTGCATGCGAAAGCAGATGGAAATCAGAAGAATGGCGGGATATACTATCTTCCCAAACCTGAGGCTGGTAACGGCGATCTAGGAACAGTAAAAAAAGGCACAAATGTCACAATTTTTGCCGAAGAAGACGGATACTATTTCTTCATGACCAATTCCGGTCGCATGGGCTGGAACAAGGTTGAATACTTTACAGAGCCGGAAGAGTATACAGACTATTATCTTCCCGGAGATTCAGGTCTCACAACGAGTGACCTTGATGATGTTAAAGATTTCCTGCGTAGCAATGAAAGGGCGGGTGGAAGCAATAAGTTTTATCCTGCAAAGCCTGTTGTTATAGTTAAAAAAGGCGAATCTGTTAAGCTTACCATTTACGCTGATTACAGAAAAAACAGTACCGTTAATGCTGCCTGGAACAACTATTACCATTCTTTGTCATGGGGCAGAGGTAGTGCCGGAAAAGGATCTGTAACCATTAAAGGAAAGAATTTAGGCTCTGATACGATAGATTTTACAAACTATTACACAGACAGATACTTCGAAGTGCTCGTAATTGTCGTAGAATAGAGTATATAGATTTAGAATAAAAAAAAGACCGGAGATTTACATCTCTGGTCTTTTTTAATGTATTCAGTTTGCTTTCGTTTCACAGTATAAGCAGCGGTATATTCTGTTTTTCCTGTCTGTCAGCTTAAAAACATGTTTTAATTCCTGTTCAGTCGAGGTAATGCATCTGGGATTCTTGCAAAAGAGCACATTCACCAGTTTTTCAGGCAGTTCCAGCTTCTTTTTCTCTATAGTGAACCCGTCGCGTATGCGGTTTACTGTAGCTCCCGGGTCGACATATCCTATAACATTCAGATTAATGGGGATATCGGCATCGATCTTTATTATGTCTTTTCTTCCCAGCTTGGGACTGCTCACATTCTTTATTATCGCAACAGAGCAGTCAAGCGATTCCAGTTCCAACAGGTCATAGAGTTTCATCCCGAGTCCGGCTGTAATGTGGTCTATAACAATACCGTTTTTAATAGCATCAATATTCACAGTTTCCGGCCTCCTTCAGAAGCTTGAGTATCAGCGCCATACGCATGTATTTCCCGTAGAGCACCTGCTTGAAATAACATGCCCTGGGATCGCTGTCTATTTCCACACTGATCTCGTTCACACGCGGCAGAGGATGGAGGATGCTGAGGTCGGTCTTTGCATTATTCAGCTTATCCGGAGTGAGGATATAACTGTCTTTGAGGCGAAGATAATCCTCTTCATTGAAAAACCGTTCCCGCTGGACCCGAGTCATATAAAGCACGTCAAGACCAGACATTATGGATTCAAGATCTGAGGTCTGCACATAGGGGATGTCGTGTTCCTTAAGAATATCCTTTTTCACATAGCTGGGAAGCTTAAGTTCCTCAGGCGAGATCAGAACAACCTTTATTCCTTCGTATCGCGAAAGAGCGTTGATAAGAGAGTGAACAGTACGGCCAAACTTCAGGTCACCGCAGAATCCCACAGTCATGTTGCTCAGCCTGCCCTTTTCCCTGTATATTGTCAGCAGATCCGCAAGGGTCTGAGTGGGGTGGTTATGGCCTCCGTCACCTGCATTTATCACGGGTATACTGGCATTCATCGCAGCAACAAGCGGAGCGCCTTCCTTGGGATGCCGCATAGCTATGATGTCAGCATAGCAGGAGATCACTTTTGCCGTATCCGCAACGCTCTCACCCTTTGCGGCAGATGAACTCTGAGCTTCTGAAAAGCCGATCACATTGCCGCCCAGATCATACATTGCGGCTTCAAAACTGAGTCTTGTGCGTGTTGACGGCTCGAAAAACAGAGTCGCGAGTTTTTTCCCTTTGCAGCGTTCGCTGTAGGCTTTTGGATGGTCAATAATGTCGTTAGCTGTATCTATCAGTTCCTGCAGTTCTTCAACGGAGAAATCCAGAATATCTATCAGGTGTTTCATCATGCACCTCCGCTGATCCAGCTTTCATCCGACGGATCATTACGGAAAGCAATAAGCCTTGTCACGTCTTCAGCTCGGATATAGCCCTGTTCAGCAGCCACTTCAGCGATCACATCGAAATCAGTAAGGGAATGGTTTATCACGTTCGCGGCAGCAAGCCTCTCCAGACCTTTTCTCATCCCGTAAGTGAATATGCTTACTATGCCCAGCACTTCGGCCCCCGCTTCCCGCAGGACATCCACCACTTCAAGCACACTGCCGCCGGTAGAGATCAGATCTTCCACCACCACTACCTTCTGACCGGCTTCAAGGCGTCCCTCTATCTGATTTTTCCTGCCATGGTCCTTTGCCCCGGAGCGGACATAACCCATAGGCATATCAAGCAGATATGCAGTTATAGCTGCATGGGCGATGCCTGCTGTGGAAGTTCCCATGAGTATCTCCGCCTCAGGATAATACTCGCGGATCAGTGAAGCAAGTCCATTTTCAACGTCTTTTCGTACAGCAGGTGAGCTGAGAGTCAGGCGGTTATCGCAGTATACAGGGCTTTTTATGCCACTTGCCCATGTGAAAGGCTCATCCGGCCGGAAAAAAACGGCTCCGATGCTGAGCAGATCTTTTGCAATAAGTCTTTTCATTCGACAAACTCCTTTACGCATCTAAGATAAGCAGCTACGGGATCGGCAGCCTTAGTGATCGGGCGGCCGACAACTATATAGTCTGATCCGAGCTCACGCGCTTTTGCAGGCGTCGTAATGCGTCTCTGATCTCCAACCTCACTGTCTGCAAAGCGTACGCCTGGCGTAACGGTCAGAAAACCATCACCGCATTTATCATGAATCAGTCCGGCTTCCAGTGGTGAGCATACGATACCGTCCAATCCAGCTGCAGCGGCATTCCGTGCATAATGTAAAACGACCTCGTTCAATGGCCGGTCGATCAACAATTCATCATGCATGGCAGTTTCATCAGTGCTTGTAAGCTGAGTGACCGCAATCAGCAGAGGACGCGAACCGTCCGCTCGAGTGAGCCCTTCAAGTGCTGCGCGCATCATCGCACCGGTACCGGCGGCATGCAGGTTGACTATATCAGCGTCCAGCTGCGAGAGCACACGCATGGCTTTTTTTACAGTGTTGGGTATGTCGTGCAGTTTAAGATCGAGGAATACTTTATGACCCCGTGCCTTGATATCACGAACTATCTGCGGACCTTCTGCATAGAAAAGTTCCATGCCTATTTTGACGAATGGTTTTTTTTCGGTGAAGAGATCAAGAAAAGCGAAAGTCTCGGCAGCACCTGAAAAGTCACAGGCGATTATTACGTCTTTGCCCATTAACGGGATCCTCCTGTTAAATCGGAAATGTTTTCTATACCGTAGTGATCCAACCGTGCCGGCAGTACACTGATTATATCCCTGCAAATAAAGGGGTCAACTAGATTGGCTGCACCTATCTGTACAGCAGTTGCACCTGCGGTCATCATTTCAATTACATCGTCAGCACTTGATACTCCGCCAAGACCTATCACAGGGATCCTGACTGCGTGAGATACCTGCCAGACCATGCGCAGAGCTATCGGAAATACAGCCGGTCCGGAAAGGCCACCTGTATCGTTGGCCAGAATTGGTCTCCGCGTTGTAAGATCAAAACGCATCCCAAGCAGGGTGTTTATAAGACTGATCGCATCAGCCCCCGCATCTTCACAGGCTCGGGCAATGCTGACTATGTCGGTCACATTTGGAGAAAGCTTCATGATAACGGGTTTGGTGGTCACAGCCTTCACTGCGCGGGTAATTTCTGCTGCAGTTTCAGGGTCTGTGCCGAAACTCATCCCACCGCCGTGAACATTAGGGCAGCTGATGTTTACTTCAAGCCATCCAACCTGGTTTTGGGCATCAAGCAGGCAGCATACCTCCGCATATTCTTCTGCGAAAAAGCCGCTTACATTTGCAATTACAGGCTTACGGAAACATTTTGCCAGCTTGGGAAGTTCCTCCCGGATAACTGCTTCCACGCCGGGGTTCTGCAGGCCGACGGCATTGAGCATTCCGGCTTTTGCTTCGGCAATTCGCGGCAGCGGGTTGCCGTACCGGGGCTGTAGCGTTGTCCCCTTGAAGGAGAAAGTACCAAGACAGTTGATGTCATACAACTCAGCAAATTCATAACCATAGCCGAATGTGCCGGAGGCGGGAATAACGGGATTGTCCAGCTCGATTCCGCAAAGATCAACACTCAGTCTTCCCATATGATCTCCTCCCGGTCCAGCACGGGACCTTCTTTGCAGATCCGCATCGGCCCGTTACGGGTGATAACGGTACATCCCATACATGCGCCAAAACCGCAGCCCATGCGCCTGTCTAAACTCAGCTGGCCGGGCATCGGACTTGCCTTACATACTGCTCTGAGCATTTCTTCAGGACCGCATGCATAAAAACAGCTGTGCGGGAGTTTCATTGCTTCAGTTACAAATCCTTTGAGACCTCTGCTGCCATCTGCAGTAGTTATTATGGTGTGGATGCCGAGAGCTTCGAATTCATCAGCGTAAAACACATCATCAGCAGTGTTGAAGCCGAGGAGCGCTGTCGGTGCTTTTCCGGTATTAAGAAGCTTTTTGGCAAGCCAGTACAAGGGTGAGATACCTGTACCGCCGCCTATCAGCAGGGGGGTATCCCCGCAACGGCAGACGTCAAAGCCGTTCCCAAGCCCTGTCAGGACATCCAGCTTAGAGCCAAAAGCCATTGTGTGAAGGATATCAGTACCGGCCCCAACGTTTTCATACAGAACCGTAAAACTGTTTTCATCCCGGTCACACACTGAAAAGGGACGCCTCAGATACAATCCCTCTATCTGAACCTGAACAAACTGCCCCGGGACAGTTATGGCAGATACATCGCCTCTCAGACGCAGACGTGATACATTTCCGGTGAGCGCTGTGTTCTCGATAAGCTCAAAAATTTCCTGCTTCATTGTTTTATGCATCTATAGTTGAGACGGTTATAGTTGTCTCTTCAAGAACGTCCAGAAGAACTCTCACGGTATCCAGAGAAGTGAAGATTGTCACGTTGTTTTCCGCGGCGCACCGCCGGATAGCAACTCCGTCCTCGTAGTGCGTATCTCTGTGGATGGCGCGTGTGTTGATTATATAGCTGACGTATCCGGCTCTGATGGAATCCAGTATCTCCTCGCTTCCTTCACTCAGCTTTCTGCGCACGCGCGTACGGATACCATGATCCTTCAGAAATTTTGCAGTACCGATTGTAGCCTCAATATTGAAACCCATGTCATAAAAACGGCGGACCATGGGAAGAGCTTCCTCCTTGTCCTCATCTGCAAGTGTAACGAATACAGTGCCGTAATTCTGGAGTTTCATACCTGAAGCC
>JAIKVS010000080.1 GCA_024685535.1 Oscillospiraceae bacterium
ATGGGTATCTTTGCAGTGCTCTGTATCGTAACAGGGCTTTTCAGAGAGCTTGTAACACATTACCTCACAGAGCCGGCAGCGCGAGCAGTCTTTGATGTCGGCAAATATATAAACAGCATGCTAGGTGATGGCTATGCGTCAGCTGTTATGGGTGCCAATGCTCCCGTAAGGACGGAGGTCGTCTTTGATATGGCCGGAACCTGGCAGCCGATACACTGGCTCCTGCTCCTTTGCATCCTCCTGCTTGCTATAACGCTGGTCGCGCTTCTCGGCAGATACGACACTGTTTCAGAGAACAAAGCTGCCCTAGCAGAAGGCAAGTTCGATATCTTCTTCGGCGGCGAGAAAAGCGTTCCCTCTCAAGTCGGAGGCGGAGACCTCTTCTGGGGCTTCAAGCACAACTGGCGGCATTATTTCAGCTTTATGCATGATCTGCACAGCGGAATAGTTAACGACTACGCCCTCTGGGCAGTAGTTGCTCTGGCGCTCGCTATGCTGTATATGCTGATAGTACTTTAAGGAGGCGGGAATATGGCAATAGTATACAGTTCACTGGTATATCTCGGATATATCCTTATCTTCCCCGGCTTCCTGTTCTGCTTTGTGGCCGGAATGCTGATAACCGGAATAGACCGCAAGATAGTCGCAAAAATGCAAAAGAGGGTCGGCCCTCCGATCCTCCAGCCCATGTACGATTTCTTCAAGCTGATGGGCAAGGAGACCATTATCCCCGCAGCTGCAAACAAGACAGCCTTCCTGGCAGCGCCGATAGTAGGCCTTGCGGCCATGGTCGTCATTCAGCTGTTCATTCCTGTGATCTCAACACCGATCCTCTACGGGACGGCAGACCTTATCGTCATTCTGTATCTGCTGCTCATTCCGGCATTGGCTGAGATATACGGCGGCTCGGCGTCAGGATCTCCATACGCGGGAGTCGGCCTTTCGCGTGAGATGGTCACGATCATAGCCTGCGAGCTGCCACTGGTCCTCATTTTCCTCAGCGTTGCCAAGACGGTCGGAAATGCAATGGGAACAGGGCTTTGCTTCTCGCTTTCGGATATAGCCGCATATCAGGCGGCAAACGGAAGCCTTATGCTTAAAGCGAGCATGATCCCAGCTGCGATCGCAATGCTTCTTGTTATTCCCGGTGAGACGGGCAATCATCCTTTCGATGCTGCAGAAGCAGAGACGGAGATCTGTGAAGGCATGCTGGCCGAGTATTCGGGAGCGCCGCTCGGAATATACAAGCTGACACACGCAATCAAGACATTTACTCTGACAGCATTATTCGTTGCGCTCTTCCTCGGCGGCATCGGAACAGGCATAGTCCTTTTGGATGCTCTGATAGAGTTTGCGATATGTGTTGTCCTGACAATTATTTTCATTTCCCTTGTCCATGCCGTAACTGCAAGACTTAAGATCGAACAGCTTTTCAAATATTACTGGACAGCTGTTTCCGCGATCGCACTTATAAGTCTTGTCCTCGCGTGGTTCGGAATGTAAGGAGGTCCCGGATATGTTTAAAAATCTGATTACCGAAAGCACGGCAAAATCACCGTGGCTCTTCCACATCAACTCCGGATCATGCAACGGATGCGACATTGAGCTCGTCGCGGTCCTGACTCCGAGATACGACGCCGAAAGATTCGGGTTCAAGCTTGCCGGCTCACCGAGACACGCGGATATCGTCGTGGTTTCCGGGCCTCTGACCCAGCAGTCGCTTCCGAGGACCTTAAGAGCGATTTCCCAGGTTCCTGAGCCGAGATGCATTGTAACCATAGGTTCGTGCCCGCAGTCCGGCAATGTTTTCAAGGGAAGCTACAGCGTAATGGCGCCATTGAGCAAATATGTCCATGTGGATGTTGCCATAGCAGGATGCACCCCGAAGCCGGAAGCAATCATGGATGGACTCGTTCAGGCGACCGAGATCCTTAAAGAAAAAAGGAAAGCATGGCTTGAAGCCAAAAAGAACGGTCTGAAAGACGGACCTAAAGCAGAAACAGAACAGGAAGTCCCCGCGGCTGAGGATATTCCTGCTTCAGGAGAGGAGGTACAGCAGTAATGGATCTTCCGTTTGTAAGAGAGGCAGTCAAAAATCTGTTCAGCAGATCCAGCTGTGACATGTATCCCTTAAAGCCCTCTGAGGCGGCTGAACAGTACCGCGGAAGGATAGAATACGACCCGACCAAGTGCATAAACTGTCATTTCTGCGAAAGAGTTTGTGCAGGAGGCGCAATATCGGTCGTTGAGGTCCCGGTTGAAGAAGGCACGCAGATCACCCGTACATTCGACCTTTCCACATGCACTTTCTGCAATACCTGCGCCGACTTCTGCAATACCCACGCGATCAAGCTCACTAAGGATTACCACATGATAGGCCTTAAAGAGGGCGATCTGCTGGTTTCGGGCACATTTGTAAAAGTCGCGAAGAAGAAGCCGGTACCTCCTCCCGCAGAAGCAAAGCCCGAGGAGAAAGCAGCTCCGGCAATCAAGCCCAGAGATGACGGCAAACCGGTACAGGATCCTTCAAAGTGCGTATACTGCGGTATATGCGCGAAGAAATGCCTTGGAGAGGCGCTTACCGTCGACAGAAAAGAAAAGCTCTGGAAGCTCGACGAGGACAAGTGTGTCTCCTGCGGCACCTGCGAGGAAGTCTGCCCCAAGAAAGCAATCATCATGTAATCGCAAATGCAACAAACCCGCCCGGCTCCCGGGCGGGTTTTTGTTTGCACTCAAAAATCAGACTGCAATGATCGAAGGAAGATTGTCTGCTATGTATTGCTGGGCATTTTTGTCATAAAGCGTTACGAGACAGTCTTCGTCATTATAAGTACGGCAGACGCAGGAGATTCCTATGTTTTCTCCGGCTTTTGTGGCGGTCCATCGGCTCTTTCCGTTGTATTCCGTCTTTTCAAGAAGACCGGTTCTTATTGCCCAGGATCTGACCTGCCTGAAATCCAGAGGCTTCATTGAACCGGGGTCGAAGAGAGAATTGATATTATTGACGAGAGCGGAAAGCGAGACAGGCTTGTTTAGAGCTCTGAAGGCGGAGAGGTCTGCCTCAAGAGGATCGAAGGGTTTGCGCGGATCATCCGATATGAGCTGCCCTTCCAGGTGTTTCGAGATAAACGAGCTCGCGTTTAAGAACACCCTTGCAAATTCCGCGCGGTTCAAAACAGTGTCTTCGGGAAGGATTTCACCGGTCAGAGGGTCCGAGCCGTTTCCGAGCGCTTCAAGGTATTTCTGTGCCTGATAAAGATAATTTTTTTCCATTTTGATTCTCCTTTTTACATTTTTTGAAAACAGATTTCTTCTACCGCTATTTTCCACATCTCGTTTTATCCTCTTTTGCGCCAGTCTCTCTCTACGCCCTCTTTCCAGGAAGATGTTATCGGACGGTTACAGCGCAGTTCCGTTATGGCCTTGCCGACCGCTTCATAATTAAGGGCCGTCCCTGCGGGATCACTGCAGTAGTTGGCAGCATTATCCTCCGCGATACCGAGCGCTGAAGCGGTTTCGACGGCGTCGATATTCGCGCCGAGAAACAGAAACTCCCAGCCGCAGTTTTTACGCTTGCGCTCGATCATCTCACGTACGG
>JAIKVS010000222.1 GCA_024685535.1 Oscillospiraceae bacterium
CGTTTTCAATATATATCCCGGGGATGTCCACATATTCGAAATAATCGAAGAAATTATCCTTCGTGATCGCCACTTCCACGACGGGCAGGGGTTCCGGCACCGGCTTCATCCCCTCGATCAACGCCTGCGCTCCATCGAAACCGGCATTTACAAGCAGATCCAGAACATCTTTGAACTGCTCAAACTCAGCGGGGAGGATCTCACCGGGCTTCAGCGCCACCGTGATCGCTTCCTTTTCGTCAGCGGCGGGCTCTCCTGCCTCTGCAGGGATGCTGCAAAGATAAATCGTGCCCTCAGCGGAGACAATGCTGACATCTTCCTCATTGATGATCTGGCACAGATCCCCGGATAACATATATACATGCCCGGCAAACGGGAGAATGCAGGTCATCCGGCCTTCTTCGCCGCCATAGTACCGTCCTGTCAGCAATTCATCCTCATTATATATTTCATCAGGCTTTGCGGTCGTGCTGAAGGTGAGAGCGTCGTAATCGATCGTGACCTTTTTCATGGTTTTCGCCTGATAATAGAAATTGGTTATGTATTTAACGCCGACTTCAACGCTGCATTCATCCGCTTTTTCCTGAGCTATGGCATATTCGGCCTTAAGAACATACTGCGGAGTGAAGTAGGCAGACTTTATCTTTCCGTCTGAAGTTTTCTCAATTTGTTTATTGTTCCATTCAACGTATTCAAAATAGTCGAGGAAATTGTCCTGATCGATCTTTACTTCAATGATCTCCGGTGCCGGCTTCATCTCTTCGATGAGCTCCTGCGCTTTGTCATATTCCTCAGCAACGAGCGCGTCCACAACATCCTTGAACCGGGCGTACTCCTCGGGGATAACAGGAACTTCCTTTTCGACCTCAACTATCTTCTCGGTCACAACGGGCTCCGACGCCGCCGGAGCGGCTTCCCCGCAGGCGCAGAGGGCAAATACGTAGATCAGGATCAATGCAAGAGCGATAAGCTTTTTCATACGGGTCTCTCCTCTTTCTGATTTGAATACATTATAGCATATACCCGCCCGTGATGCGACAGATGAAAGCCGACAGTCAAAACTTTTCCCTGTCATCCTCTGTCATTCTGAGGCCTCGCCGAAGGATCTGCTCATCAAAATCACAGAATTAGCGTTGACAATCAGCAGATATCACCCTATAATAATTTTGATTAATAGTATTATTCAAAAAAATTGAGGTGCGCATCATGGATCAGAAGGATATTCTCAGACGGCTTGAAAGGCTTGATATGGAAGCCTTTGCAACAATCGATACGCAGCATATGTATAAGATGATAATCGTCGGCGGCAGCGGTCTTGTGCTTCTGGGAGTTATTTCCAGAGCTACACAGGATATCGATGCACTTGAGGCATCTCCCGAGATCCGGCACCTTCTGGCAAAATACGACGCGAATCTGAGAGTCTCCACCTTCATAAACAACTTCCCGTATAACTTTGAGGACAGGCTGGTCCTGCTTCCCGTGGGCGGTAAGAAGATCATCTTCTATTCATGCTCGCTGGAGGATATCGTTGTTGCCAAACTCTATTCCAACAGGGAAACCGACCGGCAGGATCTGATTTCGGAGAATGTTGTGAAGAATATTGACTGGGACAGGCTGCGCCGCCTTGCACTGGATGAGGATGAGGCAAAAGCCAGCGCGCTCAACGAGCAGAGATACAGAGACTTTCTTTATGAGTACGGCGAATATGTAAGGAGGTACGGTCCGGATGAGAGAACTGACATTTAAGGGATTTCTTGCAGGCTATGTCAAGGGGCTCTCCGGTTCCCGCACACTCGATCTTACTGCGCTCGCAGCTGAAGCGGCAGATAAAAATCACAGACTGAGAGCACCGCTGCTTCTCTATGCCGTAACGCATGGAAAAGCCGATACTCTGCGTTCAAATCTTATTAAGCAAGCGCGCTCAGACGAGCTGCTCAACATGCTTTCCCGGCTCGAGCATACGGATATAGAAAATGTGCTCGAAACCGGAGCGCTCCCCGAGGAATACTGCAAGGTATGGAACTCATTCAAAGTGAAGCATGACGAGCCGGAGACGGAAGAACAGCTGAAGGCTAGGATGCGCGAAAAGATCCTGAGGCTCCAGGCAACCAAACGCTGCAGCAATTACAGGCTGTACAAGGATCTCGCTCTCAATCCCGGCAACATAAACAGCTGGCTGAAAAACGGCGACAACAGGAAAGTGAGCTACAGCACGGCTCAGAAGATAATCAACTACGTGACGGACTACTGAAACGGCAGCTAATGGCATAAAAAAGAAGGCAGAATGCGGATGCATGCTGTCTTCTTTTTTTGTGATGCGTTTTATGTTTTGCCGCCGTCGCGGATGATACGAAGTCCGCGAGGAGGACTATTCCGGGAATATCTCCAGCTCGAGGTCGGAGAGGGCCCAGGTGCTGCAGGGGTGGATGTAGCCGGCTGCGTGGTCGGCAAAACGCCTGCCGTCCATGGAGGCGGGGATGAACACCTCTCCCCCTGTCAGCCTGGAGCGGCACCAGCCGCACTCGCCGCTTCTGCAGCGGGACGGAGCCGCAATGCCTGCCCGTTCAATAGCCGTAAGCACAGGCTCGTCGGCCCGGAGCGGGATCTGCTTCGTCTCTCCGAGGATCTGCAGCGTTAGAGTGAATACTTTGGAGGCGTCGCCGGCGTATTCGCTGAAATATACCGGTGAGGCCGGAGCGGGAACGAATTCCCTCCGGATATGCTTCTGATCGAGGCCGAGGGCCGCAAGTTCGCCGGCGAGGAAATCGTGCATAGCGCGGGGGCCGCAGACATAGAGCGAATATTTCTCCGGCGCGTATTTCCTTATCAGGTCCGCGCCGATGAAGCCGTGCTCAAAGCCCTCCGCCTCCTCCTCGCTCAGAACATGGATCACCTTGACTTTGTCGGTGGCGGCGCAGATCTTCTCCAGCTCCTCCGCATAGAGGATGTCCTCCTTCGTTCTGCTGCCGTAAAGGAGCGTGAGGCGGAAATTCTCCGTCCCGTCGAGGATGGCGTTCGCCATGGCCATAAATGGGGTTATGCCGCTGCCGCCCGCAAGGCCGACGACTTCATATTCATCGCGCATGGGCTCGTAACTGAAGGGGCCTTCCGGTCCCGAGAGGGTGACATCGGTGCCGAGCTGCCAGTTATCGATTATATATTCGGAAACGAAGCCGTCCTGCGCCTTCTTCACCGTTATCTGATACTCTCCCTCAAGGGCGAGGGCGGGGGAGGCTGCAAGGGTATAGGGTCTGGAGACCGCGGCGCCGCCGATATCCAGCTTCACGGAAACATACTGTCCCGCCCGGAAATAGGCGAGCTTCGGCGCCCTGAGGATATAGGTGTTCGCGTCCTTGCGGGGGATTATCCCGGCCACCACGGCCTTCTGCTGCTTCGGATGCATTGACTGCGCCAGCCGGTTCACCCCGTATACGGCGGTTATGGGGTCCAGCGAGCCGCTCTGGAGCACGGCCCGCCTTTTCGGCACCGCCTTCTTGAACTCCAGCATATCCAGGAGGCCGATCGGCTTAATATGGAAATTAAACTTCTTCATCGCTGTCCTCCTTCATATCCGCTATCGTCTGCCTTGCCGCGATATCTCCGCCAACGTAGGTGGAGCTGTAGCCGTAAAGACGGGGGCCGTAGCCGCCTGCAAAGCGGATGTTCTTAACGCGCTGGTCCTCATCCAGCATCTGCATGCGGGCGTAGAGCCCGTCGCCCTCGCCGCAGGAATAGGCGTACATGGCGCCCTGGGGCACCAGCGCATAGCGGGCGAGCGTTGCCGGGGAGGCTATCTCTATCTCCTCTATATAGGGGGAAATGCTGGTGCCGGTGGCTTTTTCAAAGTCACGGATCAGCTTCATGGCCACCTCGCGCTTCTTCGCCGTATACTCCTTCTCCGTAACGCCGGACCAGATGTCCTTCATGAAGAAGGTGGTGAAGCTCATAATGCAGGTGCCCGGGGGCGAACAGTCGGGGATGGCGTTGTTCAGGCAGATCGTTGCCTGGAGGGGATGTTCGCGGAATGTTCCGGCAAGCTCCTGCTCCTTCGCCGTGTCCGAAAACTCGCCGATAAAGTAGCTGTATTCCTTAACGCCCAGCTCCTCGGCCGTTTTGTTCAGACCGACGTAGCAGCAGTAGCCCCGGCCGCCTATCTTCCTCGCGTTCACGGCGCGCCTGTGGTCCTCCGGCAGATCCTTTCCGCCGTCCATCATGTCGCCGAATATGGCGTTGGGGGAGATGTCCGAGATTATATGCTTTGCGTGGAAAGTGCCGTGGGTCGTCTCAACGCCCGCGGGTTTGCCGTTTTCCATAAGTATCTTCGTTGCAAGGGTATTGTAGAGGATGGTGCCGCCCTGCTCTCTGATAGTTTTATCCATCGCCACGGAGAGCTCGTGGGAGCGGTAGCGGGGGATATAGGCCGCGTTGGCGATGTATTTGTGCACCAGCGAGGCGTAGAAGGCGAAGTCCTGGTCCTCCATGTTAACGCCCATATAGCACCAGTAGGCCGAGAGTATCTTCTGCGCCTTCAGCGGCATCTTCAGCTTCCTCAGCACCACCGCCACAGGGTAGCCGGCGCACTTGAGGAAATCCGGGTGCTCCTTCATCATCATTTTCGGGTCCGCTTTGCCGCCGGCGGCTGAAACGGCGGCGTTGGCCGCTATAACGCAGTCGGCCAGATAAAAGAATTTCTCCATGGAATCGCGGCTTCCGGGAACATATTCCTCCATTTTGTCGATGAAGGCCTCCTTCCCGAAGGGCATCACCGCGTCCACGGGGTCCTCGCCCTCTCCGAAGACGATGAACCTGTAGGCCTCAGGGAGCTTCACCCAGTCGACCTTTGCGCCGTAGGAATTGATCAGCGCACCCACTTCCTCCCGGGCGTCCGGCTCGCCGACGTCGCAGAGCTCGTGCAGCGCCGGTTCGAATTCAAAGCGTCCGCGCCGGAAGCTCGTGGCAAATCCGCCGGGCAGATTGTGCTGCTCTATCAGGAGAGTCTTCAGCCCGCGTTTGCATGAGCTCGCCGCCGCTGAAAGACCGCCGTTGCCGGCGCCGATCACGATGACATCGTATTGCCTGTCCAATATGCATTCCTCCTTTTTTGTTGTTATTTTTCGTTTTTTCCGATGAATTTACTATATCATATGCGCTAAATGCTGAGAATATATTTTTTTGATATGATCGGGAAAAACTGACCGTATGTCATGCTGAGTGAAACGAAGCATCCCTTGGCAAAGAGATCCTTCGGCAAAGCCTCAGGATGACACAAAGGATTCCCTGTCATGCTGAGTGAAACGAAGCATCTCTAAGCAGAGAGACCCTTCGGCAAAGCCTCAGGGTGACAGAGTCTTCTATTTACGTTCCTTACAGAATCAGAGCCCAGTGCAACGGGTCTGATTCTGAGACGACGAGCAGCGTAATGGGCGAGACCTGGCGCTTGCCGCCGGGGCATCATGGACAATCAGACTGGTCCTGCAGCAGGAAGAGATGCAGTTAACGATGCAGTTTTTGTATTTTTAGCAAAATCTGTATCGTTAACTTGCGTTTTGCGATGCGACTTCATTCTGCGTAACCGGGAGATGGATTATGCCTATATTCAGGTCGCTTACGCTATCGCTCAGAGCCGCGAGACGGAAGAACGGGAGTTCCGGCCTTTAGAGCAGATCCGGGATAATTATCCCAAATACCTGATGACAACGGACTACCTGCTGCAAAAACGCAGCGGTATACGGCATCTTAACATGCTGGAGTTTATGAAAAACGGAGAAGACTTTTAGGTATTTACAACT
>JAIKVS010000227.1 GCA_024685535.1 Oscillospiraceae bacterium
GAGAAACACTTCAGTTGACACCGGAAGCCAGGCGGGCCAGGTCATATCCGACGTGGTATCCGAGGTCACGGATGACACAGGCGGCGAATCGCCGCATACGGGTACTGCAGAGGACCCGGGGCAGGACGGAGAGGATATCCCTCTTGCTCCCGCTGAGGATTACGGAGCCGCTTCGGATGAAGAAACCATAGCCGAGGACGGCATATATGACTCCAAAGAGGATGTGGCGCTCTACATCCACATCTATGGGAAGCTCCCCTCGAACTTCATCACCAAGAAGGACGCCATGAAGGCCGGATGGTCCGGCAACGGCGGCGACAGGCTAGACAAGTACTGCCCGGGCAAATGCATAGGCGGGGACTACTTTGGCAACTACGAGAACAAACTCCCGAAGGCTCCCGGCAGGAAATGGGCTGAATGCGACATTGACACTCTAGGCGCGAAGAACCGCGGGATCAAGCGCATCGTCTTCTCGACCGATGGGCTTATTTACTACACAGAAGACCACTACGAGACCTTCGAGCTCCTCTACGGGGAGCCATAGAAACAAAATATAAACCAACAGCGGTCATGCAGAAAACTGCATGGCCGCTGTTGGTTTTTTAATCCTTATTTTATTCTTTTTGCCACTACAGCGAAGCGGCCGTCAGTAACATGGTGGCTGCAGGTGGACAGCACAATCAGCTCATCACCGTATTCGGCTGTGATCCCGGTTTCGTAGATGGCATTTACCTTTGCCTGAGTCACATAGTAATTGAAGTCCGCCTCATTCGTGAGGTCGAATATTGCATAGTAGCGGAAACCGTTCTCGTTATCAGCATAAATGCGGCTGTAAAAGCAGGCCATTACCGCATACTCCCGCTCCTCTGTCAGAGTATCAAAGCGGATTATTGGATTTTCCCTCCAGCATGATTCGCTCTCATATTGCGGGAGCCGTCCGAAAACGGTCTTATTCTGCATAAGGTGCCCATAGATCAGGTAGTAGTTTCCGTCAGCGGGGCATCGCTCATCTATGAATGGAATGCCGCTGTCAGAATAATCCCCGTAGAAATCGCGGTTCAGATAATATTCCTCGCGTGTCGGTGAATACATTACCGGGTAGTCGATCCCAAGGCCCTCGATGGAAATCCACCCGAAAAACTCCGGATTCATCTCACTCAGCTGGACATATTTGATCAGCTGACCATATTCGTTAGTCTTCGGTACTTCAACAGTCTGCTTTGACTGTTCCTCCTGCTGCTGACCTGAAACTGCCGGTGCAGCGGTCTGTGCAGAGCTTGAGCTTTGCGCCACTATGGCTGAGAGCTCTTCAAAGCCTTTCTTATCCTTCTGATTCGATACGAGGTCCTTAGCCAGATGATATGTCGAATAACAGAAGGTGAAGAAGAGCAGTGCAAAAAGGACGCCAAGAATCTGGATCAGCCTGTGGGAAGATCCTTTCTTTCCGGCTGATTCTATCTTTTTCTCTTTTTCTTCCATTAATTATCCTTTAAATACACGGGCGGGATCTCTCCCGCCCGGTGTATCGATCAGTCTTTATTCTTCTTTTTCTTTTTACCGTAAATACGGCCAAGGATCAGTATCGCTCCCATGCCTAACAGGGTGGAGCCTGAAAGCGCTGCCCACATGGTCGTCTGTCTCTCATCGCCAGTTGCAGGGTAACGGGGATCTGCCCAGATATACAGGAATGTTGAAACAATACCGTCATCAAACCATAAAGTGACCGTATGAACGCCATTGGAAAGCCTCTGCAGGGCATAAGGCATTATTGTGACCACAACACTGCCGTAACTCACTGTATAGTCAGTGATCGGAAGAATGGTATTATCTATAACAACTCCCGTAAAATGACCGGCGCAATTATCAGTAGGACTGCGCTTGGCGGTAATTGAATATGGCAGGAGTGTACCCTTTATCCATGAACCATTAGCGCCGCCTGTGACCGAATAGATGATGGCCTCGAAAGTGGCTGACACAGTGACGTTGCAATCAGGCATGGTGAACGCGTTATTATTTACAGTGAGTTTTGAGCCGTCCGGTTTCTTAACCTCAAGGCCTGTAAACTCATATCCGGTATCTGCAGCTATTGTGAGCGTAACCGTGTCACCATAATGAGCAGTTGCTTTGTCCGCAGTGATCTTTCCATGCGCAGGGGTTACGATTTTTACATCATAGTTGATCTGTTCAAAGTTTGCTACCAGTACGCGGTCTGCCGTCACTGCAAAAGCGTAGCTGGCCGCGCTGCTGACAACACTGCCATTTTCCGTCCAGTTCAAGAATTTATATCCGGCATTCGCCGTCGCTGTGACAGTTATGTTCGTATTTGCCGCAATACCTTCGCCGCCGCCTGTGGCTGTACCTCCGGTCCCGTTTGTAACCGTGACTTTATATGTTGCCCGACTGGGCTGATCCTGCAACTCGGATGATGTGTCCGATGCGTCGGACGACGCAGCCAGCAGCCCACCTGCAGCAGTTAAATTGCCTGTCGCAGTTTCTGCTGTGTAGGTGACAGTTACCGAAACATCTTCAGTTCCCATCGTTCCGGATACTGTTGCCGGGTTCGCAGTGTGTCCTGTAATTACCGGCGGTGTAAACGAATAGCTTGTGTTTTCCGCCACCTGCTCAGTATGCGCTTCAGGCGCTGTGACACCCTCAGGCACACTGTAATTGACCGTCAGCGTATGTGTGGCTGGAATGGCAGCATAAGTCACGGTAACTGTCACATCTTCAGTTCCCATCGTTCCGGATACTGTTGCCGGGTTCGCTGTATAGCCTGAAATGGTTGGAGATCCGACCGAATATGCCGCACCT
>JAIKVS010000246.1 GCA_024685535.1 Oscillospiraceae bacterium
CTGCGACTGTAAGGCAGAAGAACTCAAAACGTGTACCGATAAGCGTTATCGACAGAGATAAGGGCTTTGCGGCAGAACCTGAGCAGTCTCCTGAACCTGCTCAGCCTGATATTGCGGCCAAACCGGAAGTAAAGATAAAGAAACTTGGCAAAGAGGCACTTGAGGCCGAAACAGAGAAAATCAGGGAAGAGATCGAAAAGTCAGACAACGTACAGGATACCGTGGAATATCGTTATCCGCCGGTCGATCTTCTAAGATCACCGCTTTCATCCAGAAGTGATGCAAAGGATGAGATCCTTCTCAACCGCACTAGACTTGAATCCGCTCTGCACAGCTTCGGTATTAATGCAAATATTGTCAACATTATACATGGGCCGACTGTTACGAGGTTTGATATAGAGCTTGAACAGGGAGTTAAACTCTCAAGGGTAACGAATCTTTCCGGAGATCTTGCGCTTTCACTCGGAGTTATAAACGTTCGTATTGCACCTATACCGGATAAAATATCGACAGTCGGTATAGAAGTTCCGAACAGGATAGTCAATACTGTATATCTTCGTGAGATAATTGAGTCCGATGCATTTACTGCTGCGAAATCCAAGCTCAGCTTTGCAATAGGCAAGGATATCGGCGGCAACTGCATAGTTGGGAATATTTCCAAACTGCCGCATATGCTTATTGCCGGCACAACCGGATCCGGAAAATCAGTATGCATGAATTCACTTATCCTGAGCCTGCTTTACAAGGCTGCTCCGGATGAAGTTAAGATGATAATGATCGATCCGAAAATGGTTGAGCTTGGGATCTATAACGGCATCCCGCACCTATATGTGCCTGTGGTTACTGATCCCAAGAAAGCAGCCGGTGCCCTGCAGTGGTCTGTGGTAGAGATGCTTAAGCGATACAGGCTGTTTTCAGAGGCGGGAGTTAGAGATCTTGCAACATATAACAGCAGAGTAACTGATGAGAACGGAAAACTTCCGCAGGTCGTGATCGTTATAGATGAGCTGGCTGATCTTATGATTGCAGCATCAAAGGAAGTTGAAGAGAGTATATGCCGTGTTGCACAGATGGGTCGAGCTGCGGGTATGCACCTGATTATTGCAACTCAGAGACCTTCTGCCGATGTAATTACCGGACTTATGAAGGCAAATATCCCGTCAAGGATTGCTTTTGCTGTCTCCTCAGCAATGGAAAGCCGCATTATACTTGACCAGTCCGGAGCAGAAAAGCTTGTAGGAATGGGTGATATGCTGTTTTCACCGGTTGGAAGCGGTAAGCCCGTTAGAATACAGGGGGCTTTTGTTTCTGATGAGGAAAGGGAGGAAGTAATCCGTTTTGTCAAGGAACAGGCTGTTCCGTCAGAGGCTTCTGCTGAACTGAAAGAGTTTATGGAGAAGGCGGCTGAAGATAAGAGCAGCGGCGACCACGGCAAATCCGAGCCTGAATCAGCCAGAAGCGGCGATTATGATGAGCTTCTTCCGAAGGCCGTTGAAGCAGTCCTTGAAATGAAATCCTGCTCTGTATCGATGCTGCAGAGGAGAGTTAAACTCGGGTATTCAAGAGCTGCACGAATAGTTGATCAGATGGAGGAGCTGGGAATAGTTGGCCCTTATGAAGGTGCTAAACCACGGGCACTTACAATTGATAATGCGCGCTGGCAGGAGATGAAGATCGAACTCGGCTTTGCCTCAGAAGATGAGATAAGAAATGCTGAGATCATTTCGGAACAGGCGGAAGAAGACTTTGCTGATCAGTAAAGAAAAACCGGTGTCTGCACCGGAGGATATCAACAGAATAAGTTCACTGGCTCTTGCTCACGTTGGTGATGCAGTATACGAACTTCTTGTCAGGTCCTGGCTCTGCAAAAAAGAGCCGGGACGTGTTTCTGATATACATGCACGAACAGTGGAATATGTTAATGCTTCCGCTCAGGCGGATGCTGCTGAAAGGATAATTGATGCACTGAGCGAGCAGGAACGCAGTGTCTTCAAGCGCGGAAGAAACGCGAAAGTAAATTCTGTCCCGCACAATTCAACGATAGCGGAATACCACTATTCCACAGGCCTTGAAACTCTTTTCGGATGGCTTTACCTAAACGGAGATGAAAAGCGCATAGAAGAGCTGTTTCATTTATGTATTGGTGAATAAATGGCACTCGACTCTTTCTTTATCAGTGCTCTTGTACGAGAACTGAACTTTGAGCTTACCGGTCAGAAGATTATAAAGATCCATATGCCCGAGAAGAACAAGATCATTTTCCAACTCTATGGAAAAGAAGGTGGACGCAGATTGCTGATCTCAGCCGGAGCTGGGAATGCACGTATTTATTTCACTGAGTCCGACTTTGAAAACCCATCTGAGCCTCCAATGTTCTGCATGCTTCTCAGAAAATATCTGAACGGGGCAGTGATCACAGGCGTCCGGCAGACAGGACATGACAGAATACTGGATATAGCACTTACCGGCAGAGATGCACTGGGTGATACAGAAAACTACAGAATTGTAGTGGAGATGCTCGGTAACAGTTCTAACCTCATTCTTCTAGATGCGGATGAAAGGATAATAGATGCACTTATAAGAAGCGGATACAAAAACGATTTCTCAAGATGTATAAATCCAGGCGCATTTTATACACCACCACCGGTACATGAGAAGACAGATATTTTCAAAGCTGATGAAGAAGATATCATACTGATGTGTGAAAAAGCAGATCCGGATATCCAAGTAAGTGAATGGCTACTTTCGCAATTTCTGGGCTTTTCTCCTATGCTTTGCAGGGAACTTGCGTACAGAGCTACTTATTCGTACAATCAGCTGCCTGATGTTATATCTGCTTTTAAAAAGCAGTGCGAGACCGGAGAATTTTTACCGTATATCTATGTGAAAGACGGAAGATTTTCAGAGCTTTCCTCATATAGGTTGAGTCATCTTGAAAGAAATTGTGAAGAGATACTGTCTGACAGTTTTTCTGAGGCAATAAGATTATTTTATTCAGAGCGGGAAGCAGATGAGCGGAAAAAGAATCTCAGCGGTGCACTTCTTAAGCAGGTAAGGAATATCAGAAACAGAATATCAAAAAAACTCTCTTCTCAGACTGATCAGCTAAAGTCGACTGAAAACGCTGATGAGATAAGAAAATCAGCGGAGTTTATAATCGCTAATATATACAGAATAAAAAAAGGAGACAGCCTGTTGAAGTGCCCGGATTATTACTCCGATGATCAGAGGGAAATCGAGATAGAACTGGATCCGTTAAAGACACCTCAGCAGAATGCATCGGCACTGTTTAAAGAATACAACAAAAAGAAAAAAGCCGCTGTTATCATTTCGGAAATGCTGGAGAAAGAAAGACTTGAGCTTGAGTATCTGGACAGTGTTTCCGAGGAGATAAGAAGGGCGGAGAGCGCGGCGGACATAGCTGAAATCAAATCGGAACTGACCGGTGCAGGGTTCATAAGAGAGCATGCAAAAGCAGAAAAGCGCAGTGCGAAAATTTCCGGACCGTTGATTTTTGAGACTTTTGCCGGAGAAAAAATTTATGTCGGCAGGAACAATCTGCAGAATGATGCGCTCACTTTCAGACAGGCAAGAAGAACTGACTACTGGTTCCATGTGAAGGCTTACCATGGAAGTCATGTTATCCTCTCTGCTTCAGGATCTGAACCATCGGAGGAAAGCATCATATCAGCCGCAGCATATGCTGTGAAATACTCTGAGGCTTCAGGATCCGGAAAACAGGCGGTGGATTATACGCAGGTGAGCAATGTGAGCAAACCGGCGGGAGCTTATCCGGGAAGAGTTATATACAAAAATTATAAAACAGTGATAGTATCTGATGAAGAAATAAAAAAATGACGGGATGGCTCCCGTCATTTTTACTTTTTCTCAACACCTATTGCAATATCCGGTCTGAAATGCATAAATTTTTCATAAATCTGATCGATCGGCTTTTCTTCGTTGAAAATCAGATTTGCAAATTCTTTTCCATTATGAACAAGGATAAGTCTGTAGTATTCATGATTGTTGCTGAATTCGTCTTCAGGGCATTCGCTTATCCGCGTGAATGCTCTGTGGATGTATTCATACGGAACAAAGTATTTTGTACCAAGATCGCGGTAGTAGAGGCATAGTTTGCCAAGCCTTACCCTGCCGAATTGTTCGGCATTATTGAAATCTTCAGTATGGTCTTTGTCATTTACGACCTGCTTTTCGGGACCTTTGAAGCGAAATACTTTATTTTTTCTGCTGAAGAGCATCATACATCTCCTTTTTCATGCGCTCCGGAATACTGCTTTCGGCGGAATAGTGAAGCAAAATCCAGAGTAAACCACTTATATGGAAGCTTCATAGTTATAAGAGTTGCAATAATGCCTGCGGTAAAGCCTACCAGCATTCCCGCAAGACAGTCAGATGGATAATGAACTGCAAGATAAATCCTGGCAATCGCCATAAGAAAAGCAAAAATAAATGCAGTCCAGCTGTACTTCCTGTTGCCTGTGAAGAACAGGGCGGCCATTGTGGCAAAAGCGGCAGTAGTATGTCCTGAAGGAAAACTGTTGTCGCTTTCCGTGCGCTGACCTACAAGAAGCCATATCTGATAATATAAACTCGATTCATCGGTATATGGACGGGCACGAGCGATTAATAGCTTAAGGCAGCAGTTGGTTATCAGAAAACCTATAGTTACAGCGATTAGCATCGCTGTTCCCATGCGTCTTGATTTTTTGAACCATATAAGTGCAATTGACAGAAAAATGAGGAAGATACCTCCCTTGCCCATGAGGGAGATCAGATCGAAAAACGGAGAGGAAAAAACTTTTATCGGATAGAAGATATCGTGTATCGTCTGGGTTATCCCAAGATCAAAGCCTGCAAAAAAGCTGTTGATCCATGCGGCAGCCGGTGAAGTTATCATATGAAACGTTCCTTTGCAGTCAACAGAAATTATGTGATATTATCACATAATACTATTAGTTTGTCTACTTTTTATTTCCTTTACCGTTTTCCCAGGCAGTGATATAATCCACTGAGAAGGAGAATTGATATGTTCGAACTCGTTTCACCGTTTCAACCAACTGGAGATCAGCCTCAGGCTATTCAAAGCCTCATTGAGGGACTTGAAGCAGGAATAGATGAGCAGGTGCTTCTCGGAGTGACCGGTTCTGGTAAAACGTATACAATGGCTAATGTAATCGCCGCGCTCAACAGGCCTACGCTGGTACTTGCTCACAATAAGACTCTTGCCGCGCAGCTGTGCAGCGAGTTCAAGGCTTTCTTTCCCAACAACGCCGTTGAATACTTTGTTTCATATTATGATTACTACCAGCCGGAGGCTTATATCCCTCATACAGACACATACATTGAGAAAGACTGTTCAATAAACGACGAGATCGAGCGGCTGAGACACAGTGCAACCTCGAGCCTTTTCGAACGCAGAGATATCATTGTGGTATCATCTGTTTCCTGCATATACGGGCTTGGTGATCCGGACGATTATTTCCAGCTGGTAGTATCATTGAGACCGGGAGAGAAGTTCGGCATGGACGAACTGCTGAGAAGGCTCGTTGATATAAGATATTCCCGTAATGACATAGCATTTGAACGAAATACCTTCAGAGTCAGGGGCGACTGCGTTGACATTTATCCTGCATATTCCAGGGATAAGGCAGTTCGTGTTGAATATTTCGGGGATGAGATTGACTGCATAACCGAGATAAACGCTGTCACGGGAGTTCCGCTGAGAAGGCTTTCACATGCGGCTATTTATCCTGCAAGCCATTATGTTACCACAAAAGCAAAGATGGATGCAGCGATTGAGAAGATCAGGGCAGAATGCGAAGAACGAGTCAGGTATTTTGAAGATAACGGAATGCTGATAGAAGCGCAGCGAATCAAACAGAGGACTGATTATGACATTGAGATGATCATGGAGCTTGGCTACTGTTCCGGCATAGAGAACTACTCAAGAATAATATCGAACAGAGCTCCTGGAACACCCCCGAAAACACTTCTTGATTACTTCCCGGATGATTTCATCTTATTTATAGATGAGAGCCATGTTACAGTTCCGCAGGTAAGAGCAATGTACAGAGGAGACAGAGCGAGAAAAGAATCTCTGGTCAGATTCGGGTTCCGGCTTCCTTCAGCATTTGACAACAGACCACTGACATTTGAAGAATTTCAGAGCAGAACTCATCAGATAGTATATGTATCGGCTACCCCGGCACAATATGAGATTGAAAGGGCGGGAAATTTTGCTGAGCAGATTATTAGGCCTACAGGCCTTCTCGATCCGGAGATATTCGTACGTCCGATCGAAGGTGAGATCGATGATCTGATTGCTGAGATAAGTGATACCACCGCTGCTGGAAACAGGACCCTCGTTACAACACTTACGAAAAAGATGGCTGAAGATCTAACGGATTATCTTCTCAATGCAGGTATCAGGTGCAGATATATGCATCATGATATCGGCGCGATCGAGCGTATGGAGATCATTCGTGATCTGAGAGCCGGTGAGTTTGATGTTCTTATCGGAATAAACCTGTTGAGAGAGGGTTTGGATCTGCCTGAGGTGGGGCTTGTTGCTATACTTGATGCAGATAAGGAAGGCTTCCTGAGAAGCGAGACCAGTCTGATACAGACTGTTGGCCGTGCCGCAAGAAACGCTGACAGCAGGGTGATAATGTATGCAGATGTGATAACAGATTCAATGCGCAGATGCATAGAAGAGACCGAAAGAAGAAGAGAGATCCAGAAGAAGTATAATAAAGAGCATGGGATTATCCCTGAGACAGTTAAGAAGGATATTCATGATATAGTTGAAATATCTTCGCCGGTTGTCTCCGTTTCCGGCAGAACAGGGGTGAAACTGACTGAAAAGGAGAAGAACGCTCTGATTGCCGAGCTTGAAGATAAGATGAAGAAAGCTGCAAAGATGCTGGAATTCGAGATAGCGGCACAGTTGAGAGATGAGATAGTTATGCTTAGAGGAAGCAAATGAGGTGTTTAAATGAAAGTAATGTTATTGGACGGCAACAGTATAATAAACAGAGCCTTTTACGGAGTAAGAGACCTTAAGGCTCCAGACGGAACTCCCACAAATGCCCTGTTCGGCTTTCTCAATATACTCTCAAAACTCATAGATGATCATTCTCCGGATAAGATAGTTGCAGCTTTTGACGTAAAGCAGCCTACTTTCAGACACTTGGAATTCGATGGGTACAAGGCAAAACGGAAGGGAATGCCGGACGAACTGGCAGCTCAGATGCCGTTGCTCAAGGAGATTCTTGATAAGATGGGGATAGAGCATCTTGAGTTTCCCGGTTTCGAGGCAGATGATATCTTAGGCAGTATTTCAGCTAAATGTGACGCGGAGGCTGTCCCTTGCATCCTTGTCACAGGTGATAAAGACAGTCTTCAGCTTATAACGGACAATACATCTGTGTGCCTGATAAAAACAAGGATGGGCAGCACAGAGACCATAATATATGATCCTGAAGTCTTTACGCAGGAATATGGTTTTACTCCGCCTCATCTTGTTGATCTGAAGGCGCTGATGGGTGATTCTTCTGATAATATCCCGGGAGTCCCTGGAGTAGGAGAAAAGACAGCTATGCAGCTGATACGGGATCATGGGTCTATTGATGAGGTCTATGATAATATCGATAAACTGGAGATAAAGGATTCACTGCGAAAAAAGCTGACTGATGGTGAAAAATCTGCAAGGATGTCCTATTTCCTGGCGACAATTGTGAAATCTGTTCCGGTAGAACTTTCATACGCGGAAGACAATCCGGTTCTAGCGTTCAGTGATGATCTTTACGGTCTCTTCAAGAGACTGGGATTCAACAGATTCATTACAAAATACGGCCTTGAACCGAAAGCGGAAAAAACTACTGAGAATAAAGAACAGATCAGCATTGAGGATATGCCTGAAGCACTTGAATCATCAGGAATTGAATGGGATCATGTGAAGGATAGCCTTTGCCGGGGAGAAAGATGCTTTATCTTACCATCTGCAGCAGATTTGTCACGATTCGATATGAGTATCAACGGGAAAGCCTACAGCTTTGAAACTGATGACGGTGAGGACTCAGTAGCCGGTTTTATTTTCTCAGATAAAGTCAAAAAAGTCTCTCATAATGTGAAAGACCTGATAACAGGACTTCACCGCAAGAGTGTCAGGGCGGAAAACTTTGTTCTTGACACAGCACTTGCTGCATACCTGCTCGATTCCGTGCAGAGCAATTATTCTCTTGAATATATCACTCCACAGTATCTCGGAAGAGAGCACAGTGGTATTTCATCCTTTACAGATCTTGCTGCTGTGCTTGAAAAAAAGATTTCAGATCTCAGTATGACAGATCTGCTCTCCAATATCGAACTTCCTTTATGTAATGTCCTTGCCGAAATGGAGGAGCTCGGTTTTAAGATAGACAGAGATGCGCTTAAGAGCTTCGGAGAGAGCCTTAATGAAGGAATTGACTCCACTCAGAAGAAGATCTGGGAGACTGCAGGTCATGAATTCAATATTAATTCACCGAAACAGCTGGGTGTTTTTCTTTTCGATGAGCTGATGCTGCCATACGGTAAGAAGACGAAGACCGGATGGAGCACAAATGCCGATATTCTTGAGAAACTGCAGGACAAGCATCCGGTAGTTAAGGAGATCCTTGAGTTCAGAATGCTAAGCAAACTCAAATCGACTTACGCTGATGGACTTGCAAATTATATAGATGATAATGAAAGGATCCATACGAACTTTCAGATGACTGTCACCGCAACAGGGAGGCTGTCATCCACGGAGCCGAACCTCCAGAATATTCCGGTTAGAAAACAGCTTGGCGCGCAGATACGGGGAATGTTCATTCCGGAGAAGGGAAATGTTCTGGTTGATGCGGACTACAGTCAGATAGAACTGCGTATACTTGCGCATCTTGCGAACGACAGAAATATGATAGATGCGTTCAACAGCGGAATGGATTTTCATGCTGTTACTGCTGCAAAGGTTTTCGGACTGCCGCTTGAGGAGGTAACTCCGGATCTCAGATCGAAGGCCAAAGCCGTAAACTTCGGAATAGTATACGGAATATCTGCGTTTGCGCTTTCACAGGATATAAATGTAAGTGTGGCAGAAGCCAAAAGCTACATGGATTCATATTACGCCACATACAGCGGTATTGCGCAGTACATGGAGAAGACTATAGAAGACGCTAAAGCAGACGGATATGTAACGACCATGTTCGGCAGGCGACGCAACATGCCGGAACTTAAAAACAATAATTTCAATATACGCAGTTTCGGAGAGCGAGTAGCAAGAAACATGCCTGTGCAGGGAAGCGCAGCGGATATTATAAAGATAGCAATGATACAGGTTAGAGACCGCTTCGCAGAAAACGGCTTGAAAGCAAGGCTGGTTCTTCAGGTCCATGATGAATTAATTGCCGAATGCCCGGAATATGAAAAAGATACAGTGTCTGAGATACTGAAGCATGAAATGGAAAATGCTACTTCTCTGTCGGTGCCGCTGCTGGTTGAAGTAGGCTCCGGGTATTCATGGGCCCAGGCGCACTGACAGGAGAGCTGCAGATGGCCGAGTACTTGGTTTCGAAGGCCGAAACTGCGGATGCCGCTTTGATTTCGGCGATTGAGCAGGAGTGTTTCTCACTGCCTCTCACTGCGGAGCAGGTCGCTGCGCAGATCGATGATGAAAAATACCTTATCCTGTGTGTCAGGAGCGATTCCGGCGAAATCCTGGGATATGCCGGAATGTATTATGTGCTTGATGAGGGATATATCACTAATGTTGCTGTTACGGCTGCTTCCAGAAGAAATCATCTGGCTGATGCGCTGATACTGAAACTGCTGGAGATATCAGATACACTTGAACTTGCATTCGTCACGCTTGAAGTCAGGGAAAGCAATCTGCCTGCAAAATCTCTGTATAGAAAACACGGATTTGAAGAAGTAGGTCTGAGGAAAAACTATTATCAGGCTCCGCATGAAAATGCCGTGATAATGACAAAATACTTAAGTGAGGAAAAAAATTGAAAATACTAGCTATAGAATCATCCTGTGACGAAACGGCCGTAGCCCTGGTTGAAGACGGGAGAAGTATACTGTCGGACTGTATCGCATCGCAGGCTGACCTGCATGCTATATATGGCGGAGTTGTGCCTGAGATAGCCTCCAGATGTCATGTGGAAGCCATTGCATATCTGGCTGGGAAGGCGGTATCTGAAGCGGGAATCGAAAAACGCGATATAGATGCTGTGGCTGTCACCTACGCTCCGGGACTCATTGGTGCATTGCTTGTAGGGGTAAATTTTGCAAAGTCATGCGCACTTGAGCTTGGAGTCCCGCTGATTCCCGTACATCATATCAGAGGGCATATAGCAGCAAATTACCTTGCGTACCCCGAGCTTGAGCCGCCTTTTCTCTGCCTTGCCATCTCCGGCGGTAACACAATGCTTATTCGTGTAGATGGGTATACCGATATGAAGATCATTGGAAGTACGAAAGACGACGCTGCAGGTGAATGTTTTGATAAGACTGCAAGGGTTCTTGGCCTGCCTTACCCCGGAGGCCGACCGGTAGAGCAACTCTCTCAGGGAGGGGATGACAGTAAATATGTCTTTCCTATAGCTCATGTAGCGGATAACGAGTTCGATATGAGTTTTTCAGGCTTGAAGACAGCTGTGATAAATCTGGTGCATAACTGTGAACAGACAGGGAAAAATATCGATAGGGCATCTCTCGCAGCGTCTTTCACCAAAGCGGTGAGTGACAGCCTGGTTCCGAGAACTGTTCATGCGGCAGAAAGATTCGGTTTTAAAAAAGTTGTTGTAGCCGGTGGTGTCGCTGCTAACAAGCGTATCAGAGCTGACTTCAAAGAGGCATGTGAAAGCAGAGATCTGACTCTCTATATCCCGCCGCTGAAACTCTGCGGAGATAATGGAGCAATGATAGGCTCACAGGCTTTTTATGAATATATGGCCGGGAATACTGCAGGAACAGATCTGAACGCATATGCCAATATGGACATTTGAGGTTAACAATGGGTATACATGACGGACACAGAGAAAGACTGAGAGAACGGTATAAGGAAAACGGGCTGAAGGGTTTTAATGACATAAACGCTCTTGAATTGCTGCTCTTTTATGCTTTGCCGCGAAAAGACACAAATCCGCTGGCGCACGAACTTTTAAACTGGTTCGGCAGCCTTCAGGCTGTGTTCAGCGCTTCTGTGGAAGAACTTAAGGATGTACCAGGCATATCAGATTCAAGCGCGATACTGATCAAACTTGTGCCTGATATCTGCAAACTTGCCAGGATAACGGAAACATCGAAAGGCAAAGGCATCACAGATTCATCACTTGCATCAGGATTCCTTATACCACGCTTCATGTTCGAGGAAAGTGAAAAGGTGATCATGCTGAGCCTTGACTCTGCAAAGAAAGTGAAAGCCTGTACCGATATCAGCAGCGGCGTGGTGAATTCTGTTGATCTGAACATCAGACTTATTGTTGAAACAGCTTTGAAAAACAAAGCGAGTTCCGTTATTCTTGCTCACAATCACCCGGACGGAGATACGAGTCCCAGCAGGGAAGACAGAGAAACTACAACTAGGATCCGCGATTCTTTAAAACTGGTGGATATTCCGCTTGTCGATCATATAATCGTATCAGGTAATGATTATTTTTCATTCTGTGATGCAGGATATCTGTAAGGTTTATCAATTATGTAAACAAAATCGTGTTACTTTTTTGTAAACAGAATACGATTCAGACTTTTTACTGTCATATGCAGAAAGATGAAATGCGGCTTCATACAATAGAATTCTTAATGTTGAAAAAATGTTGAAAGTGTCGATAACTTTTTGATATGTTATTATCCTGCTTTGTTATGTCAATCATTTAAAATGAGTTGACTTATTAAGTTTACTATGTTAAATTTAATAACCGTCGGCATGCTGGTGTAGCTCAGTCGGTAGAGCGACGCACTCGTAATGCGTAGGTCGCCGGTTCGAGTCCGGCCTCCAGCTCCAACGCAGTCCTTTAAAAGGACTGCGTTTTTTGTTTATATTTTAAATGATTGTGTTTATTGAATTATAATCATGGATTTAGTATAATAAATAGTCAAATTTTTGCATTATAGAATAATATCCGGAGAATTCAATGATTAAGAAGATACAGATCAAAGGCGCAAGGGAAAACAACCTGAAAAACATAGATCTTGAGATACCAAGGGACAGCCTTGTCGTTATAACCGGTCTTTCTGGCAGTGGCAAGTCCAGCCTTGCTTTCGATACTATCTATGCCGAAGGAAGAAGACGGTATGTTGAAAGTCTTAGTGCATATGCAAGGATGTTCATCGGACAGATGAAGAAACCCGACGTTGATTATATAGAAGGTCTGTCGCCGGCTGTATCCATCGACCAGAAGACCACATCTGCCAATCCGCGTTCAACTGTGGGCACTGTAACAGAGATATATGACTATCTTAGACTGCTTTGGGCAAGGATAGGTGTTCCGCACTGCCCTAAATGCGGTAAAGAGATAAAGAGACAGACTGTCGATCAAATAGTGGACAGGATACTTACTCTTGATGCCGATACAAAGATCCAGGTGCTGGCTCCGGTAATAAAAGCAAAAAAGGGTGAACACAGGCAGGTAATAGAGGATGCGAGAAAGTCCGGATATGTCAGGCTGAGGGTGGACGGATCGGTTTATGATATAAACGAAGAAATAACGCTTGATAAGAATAAGAGGCATGACATCAGCATTATTGTTGACAGACTTGTTATAAAAGAGGGTATAAACAGACGACTGACTGATTCAGTTGAGACGGCGCTAAATCTTGCAGAAGGCATAGTTTATATAGATCTGCCGGAAAACGGTAAGAATCTGATATTCTCACAGAACTTTGCCTGCGAGGATTGCGGTGTTTCTCTTGAAGAGATAACTCCTGCTATGTTTTCGTTCAATAATCCCGCGGGTGCATGTCCCACCTGCTCAGGACTCGGTGTTCAGTTGCTGATAAACCCTGACCTGATAATCCC
>JAIKVS010000004.1 GCA_024685535.1 Oscillospiraceae bacterium
GCATCGAGCATCCGGAACATATCCGTCCCGTATTTGTGATACAGAGGCAGGATAATTTCACAGTCGGAATCGCTGATAAAGGTATAATCTTTCGCAAGTTCAGCTTTCAGAGGACGAAAAAGATACAGTTCTCCGTTGCATACGCACATGTCGCCATCCAGATGGAAAGGCTGCATACCCTCCTCGTGAAGCCCCATGATTGCCAGACGGTGAAAGCAAAGAACGCCTTCACCTGCCTTTTCAATGCGGCTCATATCCGGGCCTCTGGATTTTGTACGGTCAAACCAGACTCTGATTTCCTCCTCACTGTAGCCATGCGAGGTAAATCCCATTATCGAACACATGGGGTCCTCCTTACTTTACGCTGAACAGCAGATCTCCATAGGTCGGGAAGGGCCAGTATTTTCTCCCTACAAGGGTCTCTGTTTCGTCGCAGACCTGCCGCAATGCGGCCATATCCGGCAGGAGATCTTTCCAGATCTTTTCTCCCTGACAGGTGATATCGCTGACTTTTTCTGTTTCTGTTGCCATGGCATCCAGAGCATCGCTGCGTTCATCAATCAGATCTGCCAGCGCGGAGAGCTTTTTTAGTTTTTTGCTTTCATGTCCGCATGCCAGTTCCGGGCTGACTGACTGCTTTGCTGTGATCACATCGGCAAGTTCCTTCATATAACTGTCTATAGCCGGCAAAATGTCCTTTTTAGCCATTCTTACCATTGTGCGTGCCTCGATCATGTCCGTTTTGCAGTAGTTTTCCATCATGATCTCATAGCGTGAACGGATTTCCGCCTCACTCATAACGGTGTGTTTTGTGAGTACTCTGATGTTCTTCTCATCAAGCAGCCTGGCCATTGCTTCCGGAGTTGTCCGGAGATTCAAAAGGCCTCTCTTTTCAACGGCTTCCTTTACCCATGAATCATCATAACCATTGCCGTTGAATACAATTCTCTTATGCTCTCGAATCGTCTTCTTGATCAGCTCCTGCAGACAGCTGTTGAAGTCTTCCGCCTTTTCCAGCTCATCCGCCATCTGGCACAGAGCTTCGGCAACTGCCGTGTTGAGCATAATATTTGCACAGGCGATCGAGTTGGAAGAGCCTACCATTCTGAACTCAAACTTATTGCCGGTGAAGGCAAACGGGGAGGTTCTATTTCTGTCTGTCGTATCACGGGTAAAGTAGGGCAGCACATCAGCTCCCAGACGGATTCTCTTCTTTTCCGTTCCGGCATAAGGCGCATCACTTTCGATGGCTTCCAGAATTGCTTCAAGTTCGTCTCCAAGGAAGATAGACACGATAGCCGGAGGCGCTTCATTGGCGCCAAGCCGATGGTCGTTCCCCGCAGTGGCGACCGAGAGCCGCAGCAGATCCTGATAATCGTCCACCGCTTTGATAATGGCTACCAGGAACAGCAAGAACTGCGTGTTCTCATGCGGTGTTTCGCCGGGGGAGAGCAGGTTCATACCTGTATCCGTGGCGATAGACCAGTTGTTGTGCTTGCCGCTGCCGTTAACCCCTGCAAAAGGCTTCTCATGCAGCAGGCAGACCATCCCGTGTTTCCGGGCAACTCTCTGCATGACTTCCATGGTAAGCTGGTTATGGTCTGTTGCCCGATTGGTTGTGGTGTAGATCGGTGCCAGTTCGTGCTGTGAAGGAGCCACCTCATTATGCTCGGTCTTGGCCAGGATGCCGAGCTTCCACAGCTCTTCATTCAGTTCGTTCATGTACGCCTGGACGCGGGGTTTGATTGTACCGAAATAATGGTCATCCAGTTCCTGACCCTTCGGTGGCTTGGCCCCGAAAAGAGTTCTCCCTGTATAAACGAGATCTCTTCTCTTTTCAAACATCTCCTTGTCGATCAGAAAGTATTCCTGTTCAGGCCCGACGGAAGTCGTCACATGTTTGACGTCTTTATTGCCGAAGAGTTTCAGAACTCTCAGTGCCTGCCGGTTGATGGCATCCATGGAGCGAAGCAGCGGCGTCTTCTTATCCAGCGCTTCCCCGCTGTAAGAACAGAAAGCTGTCGGTATACAGAGGGTCTTGTCCTTGATAAAAGCATAGCTTGTCGGGTCC
>JAIKVS010000026.1 GCA_024685535.1 Oscillospiraceae bacterium
AGCTTTCCACAGAGGAGATAGAGTTCTTCGTGAACGGATTCACCTCCGGGCAGATCCCTGATTACCAGATGTCTGCAATGTGCATGGCTATACTTTTCAGAGGTATGAACGACAGGGAAATATTGGATCTGACGCTGGCCATGGAAAGATCCGGAGATATCCTTGATCTGTCAAAGATAAACGGGATAAAGGCTGATAAGCATTCCACAGGAGGTGTTGGTGATAAGACAACGCTCGTCCTAGGGCCGATGATAGCCTCTCTCGGTGTGAAATTTGCAAAGATGTCCGGTCGCGGTCTCGGCCATACCGGTGGCACTATAGACAAGCTTGAGAGCTTCAGCGGTTTTTCCACTTCTATAAGCGATGAGCAGTTCATCGAGGATGTGAACAGCATAGGCATAGCTATAGCAGGACAGACTGCAAACCTTGTTCCGGCGGACAAAAAGATGTATGCCTTGAGAGACGTTACCGGCACAGTTCCTTCAATCCCGCTGATAGTCAGCAGTATCATGTCAAAGAAGCTGGCCTCCGGAGCTGATATAATAGTACTGGATGTCAAGTGCGGGGAAGGCTCTTTCATGAAGACTGAAGAGGAAGCACAGAAACTGGCGTCCCAGCTGGTGCGGGTCGGGAAACTGGCAGGCAGAAAAGTGACCGCCGTTATCACCGATATGGACGAACCGTTGGGATATGCTGTAGGAAATGCGCTGGAGGTGAAAGAGGCTATAGCCGCTTTGAAGGGCGAGGAGTGCGGTGAGCTCATGAACCTTTGCCTGACGCTTGGATCATATATCCTGCTGGATGCAGGTATTGCGCAAAGCGAGGATGAAGCGCGCCAGATGCTGAGCCTTACAGTGAAGGACGGCAGTGCCCTGGACAAGCTTGCGGAGCTGATCAAAGCCCAAGGCGGTGATGCTGCGGCAGTGTACGATACTTCGCTTCTGCCCGATGCCCCGGTTAAACTGGATGTGGCGAGCAATTGCCAGGGATATGTGGAGCATATAGCGGCTGAGGAGGTAGGCCTTATTTCGATGCATCTAGGGGGCGGAAGGATAACCAAGGACAGCGTTATAGATCTTTCGGTCGGAGTAGTCCTGAACAAAAAGGTGGGAGATCATGTTGATGCCGGTGAGGTTATCGGCAGGATCCATGCGGCAACTGCCGAAGCGGCAGCCGAAGCCGCTGATGATCTTCGCGAGTGCTACAGCATCACAGAGGATAAAGTTTCAAAGAAAGCATTCATAAAATCTGTAGTCAGATAGTTTTATGGATGATGCAGATACGGCATTTTGATTTGATACAGAAAAAGACCGGGACGGCAGTATAACCGTTCCGGTCTTTTATAAGCTTTTTTCAGTACATCAGGGGATGCAGTGGGTGCAGAGATAATCGAACACGGCGCTCACTCCGGCTCCGTTGAGGCTTATGCCGTCTGAAGAGGCGTATTCAGCCTGAAGCATGCCGTCTTTGCAAACTTCGGAAGCGGTATCGGCATACCATACAGCCTTGTCAGTGCAGACAGACTTTAGCCAGTTATTGGCAAGTATCACCTTTTCCGGAGTGATGGTTCCTTCGTATGCGTCTGTTACGGAAGATATGCTGCAGCAGATTATTTTTGTAGATGGCGACTGGGCAAGGATGGTGTCTATAAGGTTCTTATAGCCGTTTATAAAGCTCTCCTCACTAACAGTGGAAAGACCGTCTTTGCCGATCATTATGACAAGTATCTCAGGCTTGGAAATCATTGCGGCATCTCCGGCACTGACGGTGGAACCGTCACCCGGGAAACGGATCGCCGCGGCGTAAAGATCATTAACATCAACTGTACCTTCAGCCCCGAGCCAAACCTTGCCTGCATCAGCTCCATAGGTTATCACTGAGTTATTGGTGCTGTCACAGAGAAAGGTGAGGGAGGCGATATATTCATCGCCCATGTTCTTGCATTTCTTCAGCTCATTTAGAGTACCGGCTTCGGCAGCTGCTGTGCCGGAAGAAGCAGGGATATTGTCCGGCTGTTTACTGTCCTTCCTGGAAGATGACGAAGCCTCACCCAGCTGCACAACAGGGATGACACGCTCACCTGGATAGGAGTTTACAAGGCAGTATATCAGTCCTACCAGCACTGCCAGCAGCGCTATAAGAACAAATATGGCCCATATGACGTTTTTAAATTTGACTATAGTATCTAACATAAGGGATCACTTCCGAAAAACATGGCGGGGCAATGCCCCGCCATATGTCGTTACTTATTATTTTATCAGCCTTCTGCTTCAGCAAGAGCCTTGGCTTCCTCAATGACCTTCTGCTGAACGTTGCCGGGAGCTTCCTCATAGCGAACGAACTTGCAGGTGAAAGAGCCGGCACCCTGAGTCATGGAGCGCAGGTCGATCTGATAAGTGGTCATCTCGGCCATTGGCACTTCAGCCTCGATTGTGGTCATGCCGTCCTCAGCGGGAAGGCTTCCCATCATTGTACCACGACGTTTGGAGTTGATGTCGCCGATGATGGCGCCCTGGAACTCATCCGGAATGGTAACGAAGAGCTGGCCGATGGGCTCAAGGATTGTAGGACGTGCCTTGGGAATACCGTCCTGATATGCAAGACGGGCGGCAGTCTGGAATGCCATATCGTTGGAGTCGACAGGGTGGTAGGAACCGTCGTAGAGAGTGGCCTTCAGGCCGACAAGGGGATATCCGGCGAGAACGCCTTTCTGAACTGCATTGCGCAGACCTTTCTCAACAGAGGGGAAGAAGTTTTTGGGAACAGCGCCGCCGAAGACTTCCTCGGCGAAGATCATGTCGTCCTGCTCTTCCTGAGGCTCGAAACGGATCCAAACATCACCGAACTGACCGGAACCTCCGGACTGCTTCTTGTGACGGCCGTGGGCTTCGACCTTACCCTTGATTTTTTCCCTGTAAGCAACTCTCGCGGGGAGAAGTTCGGTCTCAACGTTGAAGTTGTTCTTGAGCTTGGAGCAGAGAACGTCGATCTGGATGTCGCCTGCGCCGGAAATGACCATCTGGTGGGTCTCGGCATTGTTGACGAGTGTGAAGGAGATATCTTCCTCATTGAGTTTTGCAAGACCGCCTGCAACCTTGTCGTCCTGACCTTTGGTCTTGGGAGCGATCGCCATTGAGTAGCAGGGATCGGGGAGCTGAATTGCGGGAAGCTCAATATCGTCCTTGGAATCGGTAACAGTATCACCGGTCTTCCAGTCCATCTTGCCGACGGCGACTATATCACCGCAGCAGGCTTCGGTAACTTCGGTGTTCTTCTTACCGCACATGCTGTAAAGACGACCGAGTTTATCGGTGCTGGAGGCGCGGAGATTGCGGAGGCTCATGCCGGCGGTGATCTTGCCGGAAAGAACTTTCACAAAGCTGTATTTGCCAAACTTGTCGGAAATGGTCTTGAATACGAAACCGAGTACACAATCATCTTTGTATTCGGGGGCGGGGCAGTAATCGGCGATGCCCTGGAGCATTGCGACAGTGCCCATGTTGGTCATTGCATCGCTTGCGAAGACAGGAACAACAGCGCGCTCCTTGATACCGACCTTGAGACCTTCGATGATGTCAGACTCTTCAAGCTCCATGTTCTCGAAGAACTTTTCCATGAGTTCTTCAGTGGCACCGGCGGCGGCCTCCATCAGCTGCTCGCGGAGCTCCTGAACATGGTCTGCGTCTGCTGCGGGGACATCGGTCTTATCGACCTTTGCTCCGTTGGTCTTATAG
>JAIKVS010000048.1 GCA_024685535.1 Oscillospiraceae bacterium
TTTTAAATACATAAACGGTCAGGCCGCCCGCGTTGCCGAATGCGATCTTTATTTTGCAACGGCCGGCAGGGAGGCGGAAGTCTCCGCACTGAAGACCGAAAGCGGCACCAAAGCCGTCTGGTTCGACAGGAACGATACCACTGGTGAGGGCTATGCAGTCTGCTTCGAATTCGTAAACGGAACCATTGAGAGAAAAGACGCCCCCGCCGATATGGCCGAGGCAGCGAAAAAGGCTTCAAGCGCGCGGGCTTTTCAGGATTGGCTCGGCAAAGACAACGTAATGCCACTGATATATAACTACAGCGGCGACGCCAGAATAGAGCCTGTTGCCAACGGACGTGAGCTGCGTGAAGCCCTGGCGAGGACGGCGGGAGTTACTGAAGAGCTACAGGTGATGAATGCGCCTTTCGACCCGGATTCCTTCGTCGGGAAATATACGGACGACGGCTATAATATAGTCACTATCGGCAAAGACGGCAGTGAATACACCATGGAGATCTCCATCTACCGCCTTACGGTATTTGACAAGGGTACAGTCACCATTGATCCCGACGGCGTTGTATTCAACTCAGTTGACGGTACGGGAGAGCCCATAAAGTTTAGCTTCTACAGCACCGACGACGGGTACTACGCCTTCCGCGTTGACGAGACCACCTGGCCGCTGCTTGAATCCGGCACTGTATTCGGCGGCCTTGCGAAGACGGAGTAATGAAGCTCCTTTGAGGTTTATTTAAGGTTAGTAAGATAAAGTGGGACCACAGTTTAGCTGTGATCCCGCTTTTTATTATTCTTTAAATATAAAAATATAAACACGAATGGAGAAAAACATGAAACGATTCCGAAAAATATATTCTTTGATATTCACCCTATGTCTGCTTTCATTCACGACCTTCGCTCTTCTTGATACATTTGTGATCACCCGGGTTTACGCGACAGTAGAAGAGCCGGCGGTTTTGACAGATACCGGAAGCACGGTGATCGAGGAAAATACGACGGCGGCGGAGGCTGAAACTCAGATCGAAGCTTCCATACAGACGGAAAGCACTGTCCGGACGCTGTCCGCAAAACACAGCGGCAGGGGACACGGTAAAAAGACGGAAACTGCTGAGGATGACGAAATAACAGACAGCAAATCGACTGAGCCTTCTGAAGAAAGCAGCGTGTCACAGGTTATACCGGAGAGCACCGTTGAAAGCGCTGATGCTCAGGTAAGCATCAGCGAATACCGGGTAGATGATACGACAGTATATGTTGCAGATGTCCGGATCTCATCGGCTACGCTGCTGAAAACGGCTTTTTCGCAGAACAGCTACGGCCGTAACGTTACTGCCGATACTTCCGATACCGCTGAGGCGGTCGGAGCCCTGCTGGCAATAAACGGCGATAACTACGGCTCGCGTGAGAAGGGATATGTGATCCGCAACGGAGTGCTCTACCGGGATAAGGCCGCAAAAGACCAGGAGGATCTTGTTATATATGCGGACGGGAGCTTCGGGATCATCCGTGAAGATGAGGTCACTGCGCAGGAGCTTCTGGAAGCGGGAGCCGTGCAGGTGCTGTCCTTCGGTCCGGGACTCGTGGAGAACGGAGAGATCAGCGTTGATAAAAACGATGAGGTAGACCGGGCAAAAGCCAGCAATCCGCGTACAGCCATCGGCATAATTGAGGAGGGGCACTATGTGTTCGTTGTTTCAGACGGACGCACCGACGCCAGCGAGGGGCTCACGCTTTACGAGCTTGCTGAATTCATGCAGAGCCTTGGCGTTCAGACGGCCTATAATCTTGACGGAGGAGGGTCTTCCACGATGGTGTATTTGGGAGAAGTCGTAAATCAGCCGACCGGCGGCCACGGTAAAGATGAGAGAGCCGTGACGGATATCATTTACATTGAAGGGGGAAAATGAAATGACTCTTGAAACTGAGAGAAGGCGGTATATAGCTGCCGCTGTGTTTACGGCGCTGTTCGGCGCAGTATATGAGTTCTTCAGCCATCAGGTATATTCAATGTTCATGCTTCTGGCATTTCTTGTTCCACTGCTGGGAGGAGTGCTCCCAATCAGCCTGCTTATAGAATCGGATGAAAACAGAAGACCGGGGGTGCTGTGCCGCTGCCTTTACGGTTCGGCTGTCGCAGTGTTTACGGCAGGATCCCTGTTTCAGGGCATTCTGGAGATCTACGGCACCACCAGTTATTTAAGCCGGTTCTACTGGATCTCCGGCGTACTGCTGCTCATGTCCGCACTTTTGCTTTATGCTCTGCAGTTGAAAAGAAGATAAAAAAGAGAGATGTGGGCAACTACATCTCTCTTTTTGATCAAGAGTTGAGAGTTGTATATAAAACACAAATCAACAATATTCATATCGAATAATCAAATTGAATTACTATAAAAGAATCGATTTGCCCGCGACTCCCGGATATGCTAAAATTAAAAACAGCTATGATGTATTTCAGAACGCATCAGGAAAAGAATCATCTTCTTCAATCAGGGGAATGACTCAGAATGGACAGAAAATACAAGGCCTTTATAAGCTACCGGCATCTGCCGCTGGACATGAATGTCGCCATAAAAATGCACAGAAGGATAGAGCATTATACTATCCCTAGAGAGCTGAGAAAAAACAGAGAGAAGAAACTCGGCTATGTCTTTCGCGACCAGGACGAACTTCCCATATCCAGCAATCTGACGGAAAACATCTGCACTGCTCTGGATCATTCGGAATATCTTATAGTAATCTGCACTCCTGAAACTGGCAATTCTGCATGGGTTCTCAGGGAGATCAGCTATTTTCTCGAAAAGCATGACAGGGATCATGTTTTAGCTGTTCTTGCAGACGGAACCCCTGATACATCCTTTCCTAACCAGCTTACAACATTTGTCTCTGATGACGGCACCCCTGTCAGGATAGAACCTCTGGCAGCGAACATAGTGGCTGCTTCAGCCTTAAAACGAAACAGGCTTTTTGCAACGGAGAGCCTCCGTATCCTTGCAACTCTGATAGGCTGCGCCTTTGATGAACTATATAAACGCGAATTGCGATACAAACGGCGCCGTATTGGCGCAGCAGCAGCGCTGACGGCAGCTGTGGCGGCCGTGTTCATCGGAACGCTTATCAACCGCAACCGAGAGATCCGCGCTAACTACGAGCAGTCGCTGCGAAACCAGTCACAATATCTGGCTGCGGAATCGCTCAACAGCCTTAAGGAAGGAGACAGGCTCAGCGCAATATATCTGGCGATGGAAGCCTTACCGTCAGGCAATAACGAAAGACCGCTTGTATCAAAAGCAGAATATGCACTCGGTTGCGCGGTCGGGGCATATACTTCTCCAGGAAATGCCACAGGGCTTAAGGCGTCAGGCGTTATTTCCCATGAAGGCGATGTGATTGAGTTTATGCTTAATGAGAGTGGATCAATGCTTTGCTCCCGCTGCAAAGACGGTAAGATCACAGGTTGGGATACAGATAGTATGAACGCACTGTGGACACTGTCGAACGAAAACGGCCTTGAGTTTAAAGGGATAGCCGGATATATTACCGATACAGATCTTATTGTGTGGCATTGGGAGGGTGTTTGCTGCATTAATGCCGCCACAGGTGAGCAGAAATGGGAATGCCCGTCTTCCGAGCTTGGTTCTTCAGTAACAAGAGTATGTATTTCAGAGAGCACGAATGATATTGCTGCGGTCTGCAGCTCTGGTGTTTTCCTCATAGATCCTATGACAGGTCATGTGAGCAATGCGGTTTACTGGCCGGAGATGGAGATAGATAACACAGCAATCACATATAATGCGATGCGGTCTGCTGTTTCCCCTGATGGGAGTATGCTTGCCGCACAGATTTCATTGAATGGCAATGGCCGCGGTATTGCGGTGATCGATCTGAGTGACGGATCTCCACGGTTTTCACAGTTATTCCCGGATGGCACTTATATCCCGGATCAGGTCCTCTTTACTGACAATAACAGATTCTTCTATATAAGCAACGGCATGTCTGAGATAGGAGCATTTTCTGTTCTGGATATGAAAGCGATGAAATCCAGCGACAATATACTGCATTGCATCGATCTTGATACGGGTGAAACACTGTGGGAAACAAAACACAGAGCAAGTACTGCAGGTGCAAATGATGTTCTCATTTACAATGCTGAGCTGACCGGGCAACCGATCCTTATTTATGCATATGCAAATCATCTGGATGTACTTGATCCTGCAAACGGTGAGTTTCTGGCTGATACTGAATTTTCTGCACGTCTGATCGGAGTTGATATCGTTAACAGGCTTATTACCTGTGTTATGGACAACGGTGAGCGCGGTTTTATCATGCCGGGAGATTTCTCAACATGGTATACCCTGAAAGTTTTCGTTGATGATATCATTTACGAAAAATATCTGAATGAAAGCAGCTGGGTGCTTCCGGCCTCTTCAAACAGGATATTCCGTTATCAGCCCATGGAAGCAGATCCCGAGTGGAGTCAGATCGATGTTGTCTGGAGCGGACAGCAGAATGAAAACAGTTTCTTTGACGATGCGTCTTTGGTTGATAAAGGCTGTATCGCTTTCGTTGATGATAATAGGATACTGCTTAATGACGGAGATCCAGCTCATCCGCTGAGGGAAGTTGATCTACCTGAAAGAGGAACTGACTCAGGCTATATGAAAATAAGCCCGGCAACCTGCGTAGATGGCAAACTGGGCCTTTCATGGTCGGACAATACAGGCTGCGGAGTGGCCTATATCGATACAAATACTCTGGAACATCAGGTGATAGAATGGACTGATCCTGAAATTAAACTCCTTGCGATATATGGTTCCGGGTATAAACAGGAGTGGTATGCTGTCGGATGCAAAAGCATATCTGACAGCTCTGAAAACAAATATTCTATATATGCGCTGAAACTTGATCACGAGCTCAATACCGTATGCATCCTTGATGTTGTAGCCATTGCAGGACAGCCTGAAATCGATACCTGTTTTGATCCGAAAGGCCGTGTATATCTGTATCTGCCGGAGAATAGTAAATGTTTCTGTGTAGATTTTGACAAATCATCGGTAAAGGAATGCGGCACTCTGATAGGGGAATGCTTTGCCGCCGTTCGGGCGCTTGGACAAAAACCGTCTGACAGGTGCTGCTTCAGTACGGACGGATCACTTTTGGCAATCAAGAGCGGGGATAAAGAATGGAAAGTAATGACGTCTGACGGGAGCGAGCGCATTTCCATCCGAGGAGATTCGTCGGAAATATTATCCGCATCCTTCACTCCGGACTCACGATATCTGCTGACGGTGGAAACTGACGGATTTATGAGACGCTACAGTATATCTGACGGGAAAATGCTGAGCAAGAATGAACTTTACTTCATGAACTCCGTAAGCAACTATACAGATATAAACTGGAAACACAGCGAAAACGGATTTCTTGCTGTATGCATAGACGATTATCTGAATCTTATAAGCATGGAAGACTGGGGCACCTTTGCCTATGTGGCCGGGTGCTACGGTTATATTGAAGATAAGGATTACTTCGTATGCTATGACTATTCGACCGGAACAAAAGCCTATGCCGGCTTCCGCCGCTATTCTCATGAGGCATTGATGGATTACGGGAGAAGCATTCTGAATGGCTGGGATATGAGTGAGACACAAAGGATGGAATATGGCCTCGATTGACACAAAGCGTTAAATGAAGCTAATTACTGTAGTATGCGGAATATACGGTTAGTTTCCGTGAAATTTAACCGTAAACATACGCAGCTATGTTAATCACTTTAGTATTCAGGAGAAACTATGAGAGCACTCTATTTGATCCCGGGATTTGTATGCCTGTTTATTGGGGGGATTTTCCTCCTGATCTGTCGCTGGAGCCGCATAAAGCAGGAAACTGCAGACCTTAATTTAACCGGCAGGACCTGGGCAAGGCTTACAGGTACCGGAGAAAGAACAGAATGGGATTACAATAATCGTTCGCACATTGTGTATTATGGCGTATACGAATATGATACAGCGGATGGGCAACACATTTCTTCCGCTTCCGAGTTCAACTATCATGATCTTAAGTCTATTCCCGGAGCACAGGGAAGGATGGTGAGCATCCGCTACGATCCTGAAAATCCGGCTGCATTTGATCTTGAAGAAGAGGAGGATATTACCAGATCGGCCATGCCGAAATACAGAAAGATCGGTATAAGGATGATGATCCTCGGCGGACTTCTCGCTGTTCCTGCCGTTGCTGCAATGCTAGGCGCTTTCGATAAGCTTTTTGCAGGCATGATGTGAAAAAACAGGCAGGGATCAAAAGATCGACTGCATAAAAAGAAAAGGCTTGATTTCTTTTGAAATCAAGCCTTTTGGTCCGAGTGGGGCGATTTGAACGCCCGGCCTCTTGAACCCCATTCAAGCACGCTACCAACTGCGCTACACCCGGATATTCTATTTCGTGCTCGAATAATATAGCACAGTTAAAAACCAAATGCAAGCTTTTTTGATGTGCTGAGTCAGATTAATGATCATGCGCCGAATTGTGCTTTACTTTGATGTCACGATGAAATAAAATAACAGAAAAACCGGAAAGTGAGGAAGAGATATGGCTCAGACAGTGATAACAATAGTGATATTCGTTGCTATGATCATAAGCTACAGCCTTAATAAGATCCCGATGGCACTCACATCCATGCTTGGAATGGTGCTTCTTGTGATCACAGTCTGTGTTGCGCCTTCCTCCGTTCTCTCCACCATCGGCAGCGGTACAGTTGTAACGATGATATCCATGTTCATAATCGCCGCCGGCCTGCAGAGGACGCAGATGGTGGATAAGCTTTCAGGCCTTGTTTACAGGGTGTCGAAGGGCTCTTTCACCAGGGTCCTTGCAGGCTATGTTATTGTAACGTTCATCCTCGGCCAGTTTCTCCCTTCAACAACAGCCATCGTTGCTCTCGTTTGCCCGCTGGTGGTCAGCATGTGCAGGGAAATGAAGGTAAATCCTTCGAAAATGCTCTTTTCCATAGCTATAGTAGGAGTAGCCGCTTCCTGGACCTTTACGCCGATCGGACCATACGCAGCGAACTATGTTGAAAGCAACGGCATGCTTGCAGAATATGGCATAAACAACGTCAGCTTCACTATCTTCGATGAAATGATAGACAAGATCCCGTGCTCCATAGTGGTGATCCTCTGGGCTATTTTCTTTGCTCCGAAATTTGCTCCGGATATTCCGGACCCGATGATCGAAAGCTTCACCGGGAATGTTAAGAAGGAGAAAGTCCCGCTTAGTCCGGTACGCGAAGTGATAGGATACGGCGTATTTGCTGCTGTGATAATCTGTCTGATGTTCAATTCCTTCGGATTGCCTTCATGGGTGATCCCGGCTCTGGGAGCCTGCCTCGTTGTACTAAGCGGTGTTCTCACTGAGAAGGAAGCCATAAACAGGATGGGCCTTGATATAATAATGATCTATATCGGCGCAGCCACCCTGGGAAACGCTTTCGCAGCCACAGGCGCCGGAGATATAATCGGGGACGCAGTTTCAGCCGTCCTGGGGAGGACGCATAACAGCTACCTGATAGGGGCGGCTTTCTTTGCCGCGGCCTATATAATGACCTCGCTGCTTTATAACAGGGCAGTGAGCAAGATATTGATCCCCATAATTCTGCTGAGCAGTATCAGCATGAACTGCGATCCCCGCGGCCTGATGAGGATGTGTTATATAGGGAGCATGTGTTCGCTCATAACGCCGATGGCGACAACCGCGGTGCCTATGATCATGGGAGCTGCAGGCTATACGCAGAAGGATCTGCTGAAAATGAACATTATCCCCGCAATACTGATGTGTGCCGTAACGGTACTGTTCGTTATGAGCAGGTTCCCGTGCTACTGAACGGAGGCGGCTTAAATGAAGATAAAACTTCGTGCAGTTGAAAAAACCAGCCCAGGAAAAGAAAAACGAAGGGCGGAAAAGGCCAGGCTGGCTTCCTGCCGCAATGACGATGAGAAAAAAGCCATGAAAAAGGCCGGCAGATTCAATAAGAAAAATGCAGGAGGTGCAGTGCGTTGAGCATTGAGTTCCTTATCAGACATATGACTCTTGAAGAGAAAGCGTCCCTGATGTCGGGGGCGGATTTCTGGCATACGAAGGCTGTTGAGAGACTGGGCATCCCCGCAGCCATGATGAGCGACGGTCCGCACGGTCTGAGAAAAGTGGTCACCACGGCAAAAACTCCTGACGGCAACTCTGTACCTGCGACCTGTTTTCCGACGGCCTCTGCCCTTGCAAACAGCTGGGATGAGGAACTTGTTGAGCAGACCGGAAAACTTCTCGGCATAGAAGCTGCCCACGAGGGCGTAAATATGGTGCTCGGGCCGGGGCTCAACATAAAGCGCGATCCGCTCTGCGGCAGAAACTTTGAGTATTTCTCTGAGGATCCCTATCTTGCAGGAAAACTCGCTGCTGCCATGGTAAAGGGAATTCAGTCAGAGGGGCTCTATGCCTGCCCCAAGCATTTTGCCGCAAATTCCCAGGAGCATCTTCGCATGACGATGGACTCCGTGGTGGATGAGCGCACGATGAGAGAGATATATCTTCCCGCGTTTGAAACCGCCGTAAAAGAGGGCGGTGCAAAATGCGTAATGAGCTCATATAACCGTTTAAACGGCACCTATTCCTCCGAAAATGAACATCTCCTGCGGGATATCCTCTATGGCGACTGGGGATTCGGAGGCATGGTGGTTACAGACTGGGGCGCGAACAACGACCGTGTTGCCGGAGTTAAGGCCGGCTGCACTCTTGAGATGCCGTCCTGCAGCGGTGCCACCGACAGAGAGATCGTAGAGGCTGTGAAAGAAGGCAGACTGGACGAGTCTGTACTGGATGAGCAGGTGAGAAGACTGCTGGAATTCGTTTTCAGTACCGGCAATGCGATCGGCCCGAGGAAATTCGACATGTTCAAGCATCATCTCTTTGCCGCAAAGGCCGCGGAGGAGACTGCAGTGCTATTAAAGAACGAGGATGGCATTCTGCCTTTGGCTCCGGGAAAGAGCGTTGCCGTAATAGGCGATTTCGCATTCAGCCCGCGAATTCAGGGAGCCGGAAGCTCGCTTGTGAACGCATGGAACCCGCTGGATCCTGTTGACTGCCTGAAGAAGTCGGGAGTTAAACTGAGCGGCGCCGTGAAAGGCTTCAACAGAAACGGAAAGCGCAGCTCAAAGCTCATGAAAGAGGCAGTCAGCCTTGCCAGACAGTCGGATATAGTGCTTTATTACATGGGACTTGAAGAGGGAGATGAGGCGGAGGGTCTGGACAGAGAGACTATCGCTCTGCCGGATAACCAGATAAACCTTCTGAAGGTGCTCTCCGAGGTGAATGAGAACATAGTAGTCATCCTCAGCTGCGGCGGAGTAGTTGATACTTCATGGGACGGCTGCTGCAAGGCACTGGTGCACGGCTTCCTTTCCGGGCAGGCGGCGCCGCTTGCAATGGCGCAGCTGCTTGCAGGGAAGAAGAGTTTCAGCGGCAAGCTCTCCGAGACCTTCCCCATAAGGTATGAGGACGGACCTGCTTCAAAATGGTATCCCGGAAGGGAGAAAACGGCAGAATACCGCGAAGGCATTTATGTTGGCTACAGATATTACGAAACGGCTGAAGTGCCTGTAAAATATCCCTTCGGATACGGCCTCAGCTATACTAAGTTTGAATATTCCGGGCTGAAGGTGAATGGTGATAAAGTCAGATTCACCGTGAAAAACACCGGAGACAGGGCCGGCGCGGAGGTCGCGCAGCTTTATATCTCGGCGAAGACGGGAGGAATGTTCAGACCGGCGAAAGAACTAAAAGGCTTTAAGAGAATAGTCCTTGAGCCGGGTGAAGAGAAGACAGTCGAAATGGTGCTGGACGAGAGAAGCTTTGCCGTATGGAACACTGTTACCGGCGGCTGGACAGTGGAGCCGGGGAAATACAGTATCCTGATAGGCGCCTCATGCTCTGACATCAGGCTCGGTACGGAGATAGTGAAGGAAGGAGATCCTGTCCCGAACCCGTATGAGGACGAGCTTTTTGCGGCGTATTATTCCTGCGAGCCCGATCTGGTTTCAGACGGTGCATTCGCAAAACTTATCGGAAGGCCGCTGCCGGAATCCTGCTGGGATCGGACCAGAGCCCTCACAGTGAACGATACTGTCGCCCAGGGAGCCTATCTTTCCGGAGGACTTGGGAAGATCATATACAATATCGTCGCCTTCCTGAGAAACATGTATCTTCTCAAAGGCGACAAGATGAGCGCCGCCAATACGATGTTCGTTATGAACGCCACCTACCGCTCCGTGGCGAGAATGTCGGGGAAGATAAATGATGAAACGCTCGCGCTGCTCCTGAACGTTATAAACAGGGAAGACGGTGCGGTGAAAAAGCTTTTCGAAGCTCTGAGGCCCGGGAAGAAAAATGGCTGAGAAAACCTTTGACAGATCCCGCTGCCGCATGGCGGCCTTCGACCTGGACGGCACCCTTGTCCGGGACTTTGCGCTGATCCCGTCCGGGGCGGTAGTGAAGGCGCTCGGCGACCTGAAAGCTTCCGGAGTATATGTTGTGCTCTCCTCGGGGAGAGATCTTTCGCAGGTTCATCCCGATATGCTCAAGTGCTTCAGCTATGCCGTGCTTACCAACGGATCATGCATAATGGACGTTGCAAGCGGCGAGCTCATCTGGTCTGAAAGATTTGCGTGGACTGCGCTTTACAGAACTGTGAAAAAGCTTGAAAAACTGGGTGGATACTGCTTCCTTATGCAAAACGGCGTTATCCGGGCAAGGGAGGAAGGAGAGAAGCTTGTAGCCGCCACTATGGGGAAAAAACTCAGCGGCGAGAATATAATCGGCGGTTATTCCGGCACAGGAACGAGATATACGAATGTATTTGAAGCGACGGGTCCCTTTGCAGCTCCGACATATAAGATGCAGGTATTCTTCCGCAGCAGGGAAGACTGTTCCAGAGCATATGAGGAACTGAAAAAAGATAAAAAACTTCAGGTGCTGACTATGTTCGGAACCACCATTGAGGTGACAGCTGCGGGAGTGACCAAGGCAGCTGCCCTTGATATTCTGTGCGGAAAGCTCGGTCTGGAGCCGGGTTCCTATGCCGCTTTCGGCGACAGCAGAAATGATCTTGAAATGCTGGAAGCAGCGGCTTTCGCAGTCGTGATGGAAAACGGGGAACAGTGCGTTAAGGACATAGCAGACTATATTGCCCCTCCGGTCACTGAAGACGGAGCCGCAAAGGCAATATATGAACTTTATGATATTTGATCATTTGAAGTGTTGGAAAAACTGAAGTGATTTCACCGGGAATCAGCCGGCTGTATCAAGGCCGGTTAATGCAGATGAGAAACATGATGAAGCTCAGACGAATATTTCTCTCATTACTTGTTATAGTTTTATTAATGTGCGTTACAGCACCTACAGCCTCATACGCCGACAGACAGGCGAATGAGGCTGCTGAAGCATCAGAGGGCAAATCGGGAGAAACAGATAAAGACTTACCCGGTGATACGACTGAAGCCACGGATATTACCAGAAGAGTAAAGATCAAGGCAAAGCCGTCCTGTAATGTAAATTCAATCCTGGACGGGAGAAACACGAGCGTGGCAGCTGTAAAGAAAGACACAGTGCTGACTTGCACATCAAAAGTGGAAGTCGGAGGCCTGTATATAGAAACCGAAGAACCTGCAGGGAAGATCATAATTGAATCAGACGAAACTGCCATTGAGGCAAATGAAGAGAACTATCTGCACTTCTATGTGGGAGGAGTCGATTCCGGGAAGTTTACGGTGACTTTTGAAAACTCAGTAACTATCACAAATATCCGGTTTCTCTCAAAAGGTGCACTTCCGGACTGGGTGCAGATCTGGGAGCCTGCGCCTCCGGAATGCGATATTATGATACTGCCGGCACATTATGATGATGATACGCTCTATTTCGGAGGAATCGCCCCATGGGCGATAGATCAGGGAGCAAGCGTTGTGGCCGCATTCTACTGCGACCACCGAACCGAGCCGTACAGGAAGCATGAGATGCTCGACGGCGTCTGGGCTTCCGGCATTCGCAGCTATCCCGTTTTCGGCTCGTATGCTGACAGCGGTCTTGTTGACCTGCAGAGAGCAGAATCTCAGCTGACCAATGCCGGGATAACCTGGGATGACATGCTTGAACGGCAGGTGGGTATCTACCGTAAATACAAGCCGCAGATCATTCTAACTATGTCCATGTCCGGAGAATACGGCCATCCGCAGCATATCATATATGCGCGCCTTGCAGCGGCAGCTGTTTTTGCGGCAGGAGATCCGGCCACTTTCCCTGAACTTGCGGAAAAATACGGGGTGCACACTGTTTCAAAGATTTATGTTCATAATTATTTAAGTCCGACAGACCGGATTATTTTGGACCTGGACAGTCCTCTCGATTTATTTGACGGCAGGACGCCGTATGAGATCGCAAGATCTGCGTTTTCAAAGCATAAAACACAGGTCTCCGGTTTCATATCATGGTTGAAGAGTCCAATGTCTGCAGCAAATATTCAAGACTACAGCCCGTGCGAATGGGGGCTGTATTACAGTGAAGTCGGAAGCGGCACTAGTACGGATACATTTTTCGACGGCATTACTCTGATAAAGGATCGGGGTAATTGAATCAGAGCAGTTGCTAAACGTTAATGTAAGCAAATAAACCGGCGGATAAAACAGCGCCTGAGGCAAAACCTCAGGCGCGCTTACTTTTGTAATTATTTCAGACTCAGAGCCAGCTTACGACATCATCTCTGCGTTCAGGCCGCTTTGCCGGAACTGCCGCAGGATAGCCGAGCACCATTGAAACATAGAGCTTATATCCGTCGGGAATGAATTTCGACTTGCTGCGGGCTGTATCTTCTGTGTTGAAAACATCATTTGAAAACACCGTCAGGCAGCAGGTACCGAGTCCCAGGGCGTTTGCGGCGTTCATAATGTTGCCGGCGGCAAGAAATACACCGGCTTCAGGCCAGGGAGCGTTGGGATCGTATGAGATCATAATAACAACAGGAGCTCCGTAAAAGTCCGAAGGATGAGGCCAGGTTGCGCCTTTGGGAGCGAGCTTTTTAAACTGTTCCGGTTCCGGACCGACTGCCCCGAGCAGCTCTTTCTTTCCTTGCTCGGTGCTTATCACGGTAAAATGCCAGGCCTGGAGATTGTGTCCGGATGCGGCGTGCTTTGCCGCTTCGATAACAGCCTCAAGCTTTTCCTTCTCAACAGCGTCGGGTTTAAACCTTCTGCAGCTGAAGCGGGAATTCATATTTTTCAGAACTTCATTATTTTCCATTGCCGTATTTCTACCTCCTTATTATCATTCTATCTGAGCAGTAAGCTCCTGCTTCTGCAGTTTTTTAAGACTGGCGGTGAAGAGAACGAAACCAAGCACTGCGCAAAGGAACCATGCAAGAGGACCGGTCACACAGATAGCGGTGAAACCTATATACGGAGCAAGCAATGGCGTAAACAGACCTCTTGCTATCAGCTCCGATATTCCGGCGATCAGCGCAGCGTTACCGTTTCCGAGACCGATGTTCGCACCTCTGTAAACGTGAAGGAAGCTCAGAAGGAACATTGTGGGGCACATCCACCTTAAATACTGCTCAACGAACACCATCACCGATTCGTCAGTTTCGCCAATAAAGATATCGATTATGGGGTAGCGAAGAAAATAGGCAACTGTTGAGAAGAAGGCAAGATAGATAAAGGTGAGCAGAGTTATCTGGCGGATGCCCTTGTTTATCCTGTCGAATCTGCGGGCGCCGTAATTCTGGCCGACGAATGTGGATACCATAGTGCTCACGGCGAACATAACCGTTTCCATCATGCGCTGGATCTTGATGCATATCGTCTGCGCTGCGACGGCTGAGGAGCCGAAGCTGTTGAGCACTCTGGCAACAATGATGATCCCCGCCGCAGTAACTGACATATTAAGTCCCATCGGAATGCCTATTTTAAGCGCCTTTCCCACTTCCGGCCAAATGCCCTTGAAGGCGTCCCTTTTAGGGATGAGTTCCGGAAATTTCGCTTTAGTATATATCAGGCAGGCAAGTCCCGATATAAGCTGCGACATTACCGTGGCGATCGCGGCGCCTGCAACATCCCAGCCGAAGCTGAGGATGAACAGAAGGTCGAGAATGATATTGAGCACGGATGAGAAA
>JAIKVS010000081.1 GCA_024685535.1 Oscillospiraceae bacterium
AATCTTCCTTTCCAAAACTGTCCTCGACTGTTTAGTAAAGTCTGTAAATTATATAGTATAACAGCCGGAGTTATTTTTCAATAATTATGCTACTGATTCAGCAAAACAGACTTACAGATCCGTGAAAGGAGCTTCGTGCTCCGCTATAAAGCGCTCTACCTGCTCCCTGTTTTTCAGTCCTGTAAGACTTCCCACAGCCGAAGCGCATATTGCTCCGCAGGCATTTGCAAAAACAAGAGCTTCCATGTCATTCATACCGCTCATTTTTGCGCATATGAATCCGGCTATGAAATTATCTCCAGCTCCTGTTGCGTCCACCGCTTTAACGGGGAACGCGCCAAGTCTGTATCGCGTCTGACTGTTCCTGAAAAGACAGCCTTTTGCGCCCAGCTTGATAACAACGTTTCTTACTCCTGTATCCAGCAGGACTTCCGCCATTTTGTCCGGGTCCGTCTCGCCGGTATGGAAAGCCGCCTCGTCTTCATTGGGAAATATATAATCCACCATCGCGAGCTCTTCCGCTATGTCCTTTAAACCAAGAGTCCCGAAATTCGGGAGCTTGGTATCGGCATATATCGCAGCGCCGTTTTCCTTCGCCGTCCGGAAAACTCCCCGGACCGCCCCGGCATCGTCGAAAGGCGCCCGGAACAGCGATCCGATCGAAACTGCAGATGCAGACCTGACGGCATCAGCATACTTCTCCGGATGGAAATTATACTTGTGGGCAAGGTTAGTTATGGATCTTCTTGTACCATCCGGATTTACAAACATGGTCGTTACAGGTGTGGGATGATCTTTTTCCCTTATGACATTTGACATGTCCACTCCGTTGGAGACCATGCTCCCGTAGAGAAGGTCTCCTGCTCCGTCGCAGCCGAGAAAGCAGAGTATCCCTGTTTTCAGTCCCAGCTTTGCTGCAGTGGCGGATTCATTCAACCCCTCGCCACCCGGATTTATTGAGCAGGATTCCGCCCTGAAGCCCGCCGCCGATACCGGTTCCGGATCGAAGCCTTTTATGATGCAGTCTGCTATTGCCGTTCCTATGCAAAGCAGGTCAAGTTTTTTCCCCATCGCATCAGTCCTCTTACAGTCCGGATCTCAGGCGAGCTGTTCTTTTCCCGCAAAACCTATCGCAACCTGGGGCGCGTTTCTCGCTATTGCTGCGAGTGCATCGTCCATGGCCTTTTCGTCTTCACTGATTGCGTCTATAAATTCCCTGCCATCGCGTACAAAAACCAGCCTGAAGTACTGGAACACGGCTTTACCGCAGCACATCCTGCCGTTTACCTCATTTATGCGGATGAATGCTCTGTCTATATACCTGAACGGAATATACTTGATGGAAAGATTATATGGGAAGAAGACCCCTGTCTTTCCGACACGAACCTTGTCGAAGCGTTCTGCGTTCTCATATTCCTCCGCAACTGCGGGATCTGTTATTCTTCCATGTATTCCCGAAAACCTCGCCATAATCCCTGCCTCCTGCATATGTTGGTTTTTCTGTCTTGTATTATACTTTATTTCTCCCGGAAAACAATTGATTTTTGCGCCTGCTGGTAAATGCAGCGGTTGATTATCCACTGTCCCGGTGATATGCTTTTCCCGTCACAGTTTTCCTGCGACCAACCAAACTATATTTCGGAGATAAAATGTCAGCTTCGATCAGAAAAAGAAATCTGCGCCCAGAGCTCATTCCGGCGATACTATCACTTGCCGCCCCTACCATGCTGGAGGAGCTCGTTGATACGGCGGTGCAGTATATAGATATTGCCATGGTTGGCTCACTCGGCACTGCGGCTACTGCCGCCGTGGGAGCTACTGCGACGATAAACTGGCTGATCGGCGGGTCCTTTTCCGCTCTCGGCATAGGCTTTTTATCCTATATAGCAAAGTCCCGCGGTGCCGGCAATGACGAAAACGCCGCCCGGGCATCAGCTCAGGCAGTGTTTCTTGCTTTGTTCACCGGTATTCTCTTTTCGGCAATTGTTCTTCCGCTCTCCTCATATGTTCCCGGCTGGATGCACGCTGATGTTTCCATACGCCCTCTGGCAGCCAGGTATTTTCTTATCCTCTACTCAAGCATGGTGTTCCGCAGTGCAAGGATCATCTTCGGCACTATTCTCAGAGCCTCCGGTGACACGAGGACTCCTATGCGGGTCGGCCTGCTGGTAAATCTGCTCAATGTTGCCGGCAATTTCTTTCTTATATATCCGACCCGCGATATCCCGTCTATTGGCGGAATGCGCATTCCCGGAGCCGGACTCGGCGTTGAAGGTGCGGCTCTTGCCAGTGCGGCGTCTGTTGCTGTCGGCGGGATGCTCATAACCATTGCACTATGGCGGCACAGATCCGTCTCACCCCGCGGGCACAGTCTCATCCCGGATCCGGAGATCCTCCGCCCCTGCCTGAAGATATCTCTTCCGAACATGCTCCAGCGTTTCTGCACCTCTCTGGGCTATGTTGTATTCGCATCCATGATAAACTCCCTCGGAGAGCTTTCCACCGCCGCGCACACCATTGCAAACACGGTGGAATCAGCCTTCTATATCCCGGGATACGGGATGATGGCCGCTGCCGCCACTCTTACGGGCAACTGCATCGGTGCGGGCGACAGGGAGAGGCAGCGCGATCTTGCAAGGATGATACTTATAATAGAGATATCTCTGATGGTGATCACCGGAGGCCTGCTTCTTATCTTTGCCCCTGCAATGATGGGCATTTTCTCGCGGGACGCTGCAGTTATCCTTCTCGGGAGCACGGTTCTCCGCATGGTGGCGGTGTCCGAGCCGTTCTACGGAGTATCCATCGTTACGGAAGGAATGCTCCAGGGCGCCGGGCTCACGTTCCGCCCGTTCCTCTTCAACCTTATAGGAATGTGGGGAGTGCGCATAATCGGTACGGCGATTTGTATCCGCCTGGGCTTCGGCCTTGTTTCGGCCTGGTGCTGCATGATAGCCCACAACATGCTCCTGCTCATAATGCTGAGGATCTATTACCGGAAGATCTTTTCAGCCGGTCAAGGCCCTTTTCCCGCTTGAATTGTTCTTGTTAAGTGATATAATCATTCTCTGTTCGAAACAGGGAGGCTGATAGCTTTGAATAAAACCGAACTCTGGCGCATCATAAAATTCGTTCTTTTCTCGGCATCCGCCGGAATAATAGAGATAGTATCCTTCACACTGCTTACCGAGCTCACACCGTGGCCGTACTGGCCATGCTACCTTATAGCTCTGGTGCTTTCGGTGCTCTGGAACTTTACTCTGAACCGCAGATTCACCTTCCGCTCAGCAAACAATGTGCCCCTGGCAATGCTGCTCGTAGCTCTCTACTATGCAGTGTTCACACCGCTTTCCACATGGCTGGGAAGCTATCTTGCAGAGACTCTCGGATGGAATGAATATCTTGTAACTGTCATCAACATGCTGCTCAATTTCGTTACCGAGTTTCTGTATGACACGTTCGTTGTGTTCCGGGGCAGCATCGATACCAATGATCTTGCGAAAAAACAGCTTGAGAAGGAAACATCCCAGGAAACTGAGCATTAAACATAAAAGACACAGGTGAAACCTGTGTCTCTTTTTTTAATCTCCCGCTTCCGGGAGACAGTGCATCTGTGTCGGTCCCAGAATACGGAAACCCTCCGCTGTTTTGTGCAGGCTCCGGATGCCGAAGTCATACGCTCTGAGTTTCAGATAGAGGCTGATGCTCTTTGCATCGGTGCAGCCCTTCGGAAACTGGCTCAGATGGCATCTGAATACCGAATCCAGCTGAATAGGCAGATATCCTGCTGTATCCACAAAGCTGTTTGCCTTTGCCGTGAAGTAATACGCCAGCGCCTTGACCGGTGCGGGTCCCGCTCCGTAACCGCTCATGATGCCTTCATACGGTGCAAATACCGATATCTCTCTTGCGGCAATTCCCACATTCAGATGGTCCTTGTGGCACTCGCTTGAAACGAAGGGATCCGGCGCGAAAACAACATCCGGCTTGAAATCACCGACCACTGCAGCAATGCCTTTAACAAGCTCCGCCATTTCATAAAAGCCGCCGTCACTCAGCCCGAGGAACCTAACATCCTCTATTCCAAGCATATGTGCAGACTCTATAGCCTCGCGCTTTCTGAACTCCGCCATCTCCTCCGGTCCGATCCCGGGTGAATTCGAGGTGCCGAATCGCCCGTCAGTGCATATCAGAAAGCATATCTTTTTCCCCTGTGCAGCAAGCTTCGCCGCAGTCGCCCCGGCTCCGATCTCGATATCATCCGGATGCGGCCCTATGAAGAGGAAGCGCTCAAACTGCCCGATCTTCGGAAGGGGAGCGGCAAGCCTTATTATCCTTTTCAGAATGCTCATGACCTCATCTCCGTTATCTGTTTATATGATGATAAAATACAGTCTTACGGTATGTCAATAAAAAAGCAGATCCCTCCCGGGATCTGCGGATATTCTTCAGTTGATATCAGACCCAGCTTTCGACTCTTTTTCTCACGGCGGCAAAGGTCTCCTCGCTGAGATCGTGCTCTATCTTGCAGGCGTCCTCCCTTGCCTGCTCGGGACTCACGCCGATCTTAACAAAAAGCTTCGTGATCAGCTCATGGCGCTCATATATCCTCTCTGCGATCTCAAGGCCCGATTCCGTCAGCACTATCATACCGGCAGGGTCGGTCGTTATATATCCGTTTTCTCTGAGACGCTTTGTTGCATAGCTTACGCTCGGCTTGGTAACGCCAAGCTTTGCCGCTATATCTATAGAGCGGATATACCCGCGCTCCTCCTTGAGCATGAGCATAGCCTCGAGATAGTCTTCAGCAGATTTCTGGATCTTCATATAAAAACTCCTTAATGCTTCTCTTGAGCTAAGACTATCATCTGCATAGGAAAAAAGCAAGCGCACCGACTATTTAATTTCTGTTAAATTTATTTAACATTAGTTCGAATCTGCGCCTAGCACCCCCGAACTTTACTAATTAATGAATCTGTGGTACAATTCCGGCCGATAACTCTTAAAGGAGATATACAATGTCCGATTATATCATTGCGACCTCTTCCACCTCAGACCTTCCCAGGACCTGGCTGGACGCCCACAGCATACCCTTCATACCGTACAGCTTCACAGTTAACGGCTCACCCTGCGAGGACGACTGCCGCGAGGAATCCCGTGCAGCGATCTACCGCGGGATGCGCAGCGGAGATATACTGAAGACTTCCATGATAAATGAGTTCGTCTATCATGACTTCTTCCGGCAGCTTCTCGACAGCGGAAAAGACGTAATTTTCCTTGACATGTCCAAGGAGATGTCCGTTTCCTTTACCAATGCAGCAAAGGCGGCTGAGGCGATCCGTGAGGAGTACCCAAAGCAGCGCCTCTATGTTATGGACACCTTCTGCATTTCCGGTGGGCTCGGCCTGCTGGTTGAGCAGATGGTCTCCCGCAAGGAGGCTGGTGCCTCCTTTGACGAAGTCATCGCCTGGGGCGAAGAGAACAAACTGAAGATCGCCCACCGCTTCACAGTGGACGACCTCAATTATCTCAAGGCGGGCGGTCGTGTTTCTAACGCCTCTGCCCTGGTCGGTTCTTTGCTTAACATCAAGCCGGTGCTCTATGTTCCCGACAGGGGCACACTTGACGTGGCAAAGAAAGTCCGCGGCCGCAAGGCTGCCCTCAAGGCTATAATTGACGGAGTTTTACACGATCTCAGCCTTATCGATCCGACAGGCCTTGAATTCCGGATCCTGCAGGCAGATTGTATGGCGGATGCAGAGTTCGTCCGTGATGAGATTAAAAAATCTTATCCTCAGATCGGCGAGGTGCGCATCACAAGCCTCGGTGTTGTCATAGGAGCCCACTGCGGCCCCGGCCTGCTCACCATCTTTTACCTCTGCAGCGGCAGAAGACCTGAATAACCGGAAAACAGCAAAAAAGGAAGCGGTATTCCCGCTTCCTTTTTTGCTGCCGGCATCAGCCCTGGCCAACGTCTATGAACACACAATTCTGTTCAAAGTCGTCCGCGCTGAGCATGTTGCCCGTCTTCTTTATCTGCAGCTCTTTAGCTACATGCTCTATAGTTTCCATGTCGGATGTACCGCTCACCACTATCACATATCCGTCTTCCTGGCTGAAGAGTATTACATAATAATAATCGAGGTTCCTCTCCGGACTGTGTATATCCCTTTCATCATCGTCCACAGCATCAAAGTGCTGGGTGGCGTGGAATTTGAGGACCTGGTGCTCTCCCCACTGCTCGTTTATGATCTTTTCAGGCGTATGATACATCAGGATCATGGCCCCGTCGTTTCTAAACTGGGATGCATAATACACATCCACCCTGTATGGCTGGTAGTTCAGCGACGTGTGGTCAACGCCTTCTGCTCCCTCAGAGACCAGAGTGCTCCTCCAGCCATCATCGTCGGTGGACCAGGAGTTCACATCTTCGTTCGGTGCAAAGGGCAGCCAGCCCTCCCTGAACTTTATCTCGGCGCACTCGTCCGGACCATCGAATTCAAACACATAGTTGAACTTGTCCCATACGAGCCTGCCTGATGGATTTTCCGGCCAGTACAGCGAGTAGGTCTCGCCTGGTTCAGGATCTCTGTGGCTCAGCGAAAACACTCCGATCGCGTAGGCCGTTATGGCAAGGGCCAGCACGAGGCAGGCAGCAAGGGCTATGGTGAGTATTCTCCTCGAGCCTTTTTCAGCTGTTGTCTTAAGATGCTTTGATATCTCACTCATTTCACTTATCTCCTTTACAGATGCTTCCGTATCGGAGAGATATCCGTTCCTTATCAAAGCCTCGGTCTTGTAAGCCTCGTTTATATCGTTCATAGCATCGAACAGTTTTTCCGTTTTCACAGATATCCCTCCTTTCTAAGCTGCTTCCTCAGTCCGTTCCGGCTTCTGAAAAGGGAACTCTTCACCCGGCTTTCGCTCATTGCAAGCCGCTGAGATATCTCCTTTACAGATTCCACGAGCCAGTATCGGCTGACGAATATTATACGGTCATCATCCTTAAGGGAAGTAAGAAATCTGTTTATCGCCATACCGAGCTCTCGGGATTCCATCTCCTCCTC
>JAIKVS010000091.1 GCA_024685535.1 Oscillospiraceae bacterium
TAACGGTTTTCCTGGAAGCGCATGCGTATCCGTAAACGATGAAGTGATCCACGGGATACCCGGTAAAAGAACAGTCCATACCGGAGATATCGTATCGCTCGATGTCGGTGCAACATTCAAAGGTTTTGTCGGTGACTGTGCGGGGACTTTCCCCTGCGGTGAAGTGAGCGATGAAGCCAGTCGGCTGATCGAAGTTACAAGACAGAGTTTTTTTGAAGGGATAAAGTTTGCAAAAGTAGGATACCGAATCTCCGATATCGGGGCTGCGATCCAGGAATATGTGGAGAGCCACGGTTATTCTGTAGTCCGGGATTATGTCGGACACGGAGTGGGAAAAAAACTCCATGAAGCTCCTGAAGTTCCGAACTTCAAGGCTGAAAGAAGATTCCTGGCAAGAACCGGAAATCCCAGACTGGTCAAGGGCATGACAATAGCGGTAGAACCGATGGTCAATGCAGGAGGCTGGGAAATAAAAGAACTCGATAACGGCTGGACTGTAGTAACTGCTGACGGATCTCTCTCAGCTCATTATGAGAATACGATCCTGATCACTGACGGCGAGCCTGAGATCCTAACAATGGCTGATGATATATGAAGTCAATATGAGACACTGACTTTGGAGGGAAAAAGTATTGGCAAAAGACGATGTAATCGAATTAGAGGGCACGGTCGTTGAGTCCCTGCCCAACACGACATTCAGAGTTGATATCGGCAACGGACATATCATTCTGGCACACATCTCCGGTAAGCTCAGGATGAACTTCATCAGGATCCTTCCGGGTGACAAGGTAACCGTACAGATGTCGCCTTATGATGTGACAAGAGGCAGAATAACCTGGAGAAGCAAGTAGGAGGTAATATCAAATGAAAGTCAGACCTTCCGTGAAGCCAATGTGCGAGAAGTGCAAAATCATCAAGCGCAACGGCAAAGTCATGGTTATTTGCGAGAACCCCAAGCACAAACAGCGCCAGGGTTGACAGCATAAACGAGAGGAATCTCTCAAACAATTCTTTATATAATACCGCATGTTTCGAAGGGCTCCCCGCCGGCAACCAAGGCCGGCACGCTTAGAGGGCGTCCGGCGGGAACAAGCTCCCGAAAACAGAGTGCGGAAATTGTAGAATATCGAAAGGACGATTGTATATGGCACGTATAGCCGGCGTTGACCTGCCCAGAGAGAAAAGAATAGAGATCGGTCTTACCTATGTCTATGGTATCGGCAGAACCAGCGCAAAGAAAATTCTTGAAATGACCGGCGTAAATCCGGACACCCGCGTAAAAGACCTCACTGAAGAGGAAGAATCCAAACTCCGTGAGTGCATCGACAAGAACTTCATCGTTGAAGGTGACCTTCGCCGTCAGACTGCTCTCGATATCAAGCGCCTTACAGAGATCGGCTGCTACAGAGGCCTCCGCCATCGCCGCGGTCTCCCTGTGCGCGGACAGAGAAGCAAGACCAATGCCCGTACCCGCAAGGGTCCGAAACGCACTATAGCGAATAAGAAGAAGTAAGGAGGGATATGAATAATGGCAGCAGCAAATAACAAGAAAAAAGTTAGAACCCGCAGAAGAGAACGCAAAAACATAGAAAAGGGCCAGGTTCATATCAGCTCTTCCTTCAATAACACCATGGTTACCGTGACCGACACTCAGGGCAATGCCATTTCCTGGGCATCTGCCGGAGGACTCGGTTTCCGCGGCAGCAAGAAATCCACCCCCTTCGCAGCATCTGAAGCTGCAGAGACTGCAGCAAGGGCTGCAATGGAACACGGCCTGAAGACTGTTGAAGTTTTCGTTAAGGGACCCGGCTCCGGCCGCGAGGCTGCGATCCGCGCTCTGCAGACCGCAGGTCTTGAAGTTACGATGATCAAGGATTGCACTCCCATTGCTCACAATGGCTGCCGTCCTCCGAAACGTCGTCGTGTCTGATCGAAGGAGGTTAAAGATATGGCAAGATATACAGAAGCAGTATGCCGTCAGTGCCGCAGAGAAGGCCTGAAGCTTTTTCTGAAAGGTGACAAGTGCTACAGCGAAAAATGCCCCATGAACAGCAGGGCATTTGCCCCCGGCCAGCATGGCCAGGGACGTTCAAAGAACTCCGAGTACGGCCAGCAGCTCCGTGAGAAGCAGAAGGCAAAGAAATTCTACGGTGTTCTTGAAAATCAGTTCCGCAGTTATTTTGAAATGGCTGAGCGCCGTCCCGGACAGACCGGTGAGAACCTGCTCAGCATCCTCGAGAGCAGACTTGACAACGTTGTTTATCGTCTCGGCTTTGCAATGAGCCGTGCCGAAGCGCGTCAGATGGTAAGCCACGGACATGTAACGGTAAATGGCCGCAAGGTCAACATCCCCAGCTACCAGGTCAAGCCCGGAATGATCGTTGCACTCAAGGAGACAAGCCGCGGTATTGAGAAGATCAAAGCAAATATTGAGGCGAACGCATTCCGTCCGGCACCCAAGTGGCTTGAGTACGATGCAAACAATATGCTCGCTAAGGTGGTCGCCGCTCCTGCAAGAGAAGATATCGACCTGCCGATAGAAGAGCGTCTTATCGTTGAGTTGTACTCTAAGTAATTTAGATACCCTCAAAAACGCAGTTCATTTTGCAGACTGCCCTGTATGGGCGTAAGAATTACAAGGAGGGGTATTTTTAATAATGATAGAAATTTTAAAGCCGCATATCGAATGCATTGAGCCGCTCAACGATACTGCCTACGGCAAATTCATAGTTGAGCCGCTCGAACGCGGATACGGTACGACCCTTGGGAACTCTCTTCGCAGAGTATTGCTGTCCTCACTGCCCGGAACAGCCTGCACATCGATAAAGATCGCAGGCATCCAGCATGAGTTTTCAACAATTCCCGGAGTCAAGGAAGACGTGACGGAGATAGTTCTTAATGTTAAGAGCATCATTGCCCGTCTTTACAGCGAAGGTGCAAAGACTGTCTATGTAGAAGCAAACGGCGAAGGTGTCGTCACTGCCGGTGACATTAAGGCTGATGCCGAAGTGGAGATTCTTAACCCCGAACAGCCAATAGCTACGCTCGGTCCGGATGGCGCCATAAGCATGGAGCTCGTTTTTGATCATGGCAGAGGCTATGTTTCTGCTGAAAGGAACAAAAATCCGCAGACACCGATCGGTACCATCCCGGTAGATTCTATCTATACACCGGTGCTTAAAGTCAATTATTCGGTGGAGAACACCCGTGTAGGTAATCAGACCGACTATGACAAGCTCACGCTGGAAGTTTGGACGAACAAAACAATGACAGCCCGCGACGCGCTTTCACTCGGTGCAAAGATACTTTGCGACCACTTTACGCTTTTCACAGATCTTTCCGACAATCTCGAGAGCGACTCCACTATTAAGGAGCAGGTAAAAGAAGAGCCGGATACGATCCTGAAGATGACGATCGAGGAACTCGATCTCTCAGTGAGAAGCTTCAACTGCCTCAAACGTGCTAACATCAATACTGTAGAAGACCTTGTGAGCAAAACTCAGGATGAGATGATCAAGGTC
>JAIKVS010000169.1 GCA_024685535.1 Oscillospiraceae bacterium
GGTGAAGGCAAGCCGATGGACGAGATCGCGGCAGGCATAGAGATGGCGGTTGCGAAGCGCTGCTTTGTAATGGCGAAGAAAGCCGGAGCGACAGACAGCATCACCCTGACCGGCGGCTGCGCGAAGAACGACGGCCTGAAGGAAGCGATAGAGCATGTTCTGAAGCTGAAGGTCGTAAATCTGAAGACAGACCCGCAGCTCATGGGAGCACTGGGCGCAGCGGAATATGCCCGTCAGAAGGGACTTGCTAAAAAGTAAGACTAAAAAAGGAATAAGTACACTGCATAAAAATACCGGAGCGGTTATTTAACCGCTCCGGTATTTTTTGTGATCAGCTTTGCAGAATGATTTTTCTCATATCTATTGCAAGCAGCAGATGCTCAGAAGCTATAGGATCGTCCGGATCACAGGAGATGATCTCCCTAATTTTGTTCATTCTGTATTTAAGAGTGCCTCTGTCAACAAAAAGCAATTTTGCTGCGCTTGTAAACTGGCCTGCTGAAAGAAGGTAGCTCTCAAGTGTTTCAAGATACTCGGTCCCATGCCCTTTATCATAATCAGCAAGACGTTCAATTCCTGACATACGGAATATCCTGGGATCTGAGGTTTCAAGTGCTCCAAAAAGAATCAGTTCTTTATAATGCTCTTCAGCCATAATAATGTTTTCTGACTGCCCGAAATAATTTCGGCGGGATATAAGGATCGAAGAATGCTGAACGGCAGCTTTCCGTTCGGCAAGATCCTCAAAAATGTCGGATACTGCGCATCTCATTGAGAATGTCTTGCAGAATGAATCTATCGCTGTGCATAGAACTTTGTTTTTTTTAACTGAATCGGTATCAAGCCCGTATATGAAAGAAAGGATCTTATCTCCGCGCTTGATACAGTATGAATTTGGTATGAACTTGGTAAACTGCGATATAGCTCCGCCGGGTACTTCATTTTTCTCAAAGGATGTATTGGCGAATGCGGCAACTGAATAACCGGGACGAAAGCGGGCTTTGCTTTCAGACCAGTCTGTAAGTTCATCCAGAACCGTATAGGCGGCATTGGGCATGAAAGTATCAGATAGAAGAAAATGGGACAGGATCTGGTTTACGAATGGAAAGATCTGTGGCTTTTCTCGAAGTCCGAAAACATACTGATATAATTTCGCAAGAGATTCTGCGATTTCGGAAACTGTTTCAAGCTCACTGTCGTTGTGGCAGCTTACGAGAACGGCGCCAAAAGGGAGTTCATCTGAAAAAATTGTGGCGCCTACCCGGCAGCCGCCTCCATCAACAGGGGAGAGATAGACATTTCTGTCTTCCGAAAGCCGGATATATCGCCGGCTGTCAGAAAGAATGAATTCTCCTGAAAGGAAGAGAGGACGTCCGTCAATAGTGACTATAGCGATCTCAACGTTGAAACGCTCCGCTATCCGGGAGATGATGGACTGGAAATCGGAGCCCTCTGAAAGACAGTCAAGCAAAAGGGAATTGATCTCATCATTTCTGAACGTGTCCACTCCCGTCACTTCCTTTCCGACCTGATGGATACTGATCTTATCGCCTCATACATTTTAAGCTCGAGCAGGAGACTGTCTATGTATTTTGCAGGTTCGTGACCGATCAGCGCGGTTATATTCTTTAGCCTGTTGATCATTGTAGCCTGGTGTATCCCAAGCGACGCTGCGGCTTTGGCGTTGTTCTTTTCAGCATCGAACCAGGCTTTGAGAGTACGAAGGTTGTCGTGTCCACGGCGTTTATCATCATCTTCAAGTATTTTTACAGCCGGGTACATGCAGTGTTCCGTACCGTAATACTCCATGGCGCACTGGCAGATATATTCACCGTAATGATCCTTGAAGAGTGATATGGGAGCTGTTGTACCGGACGCTGCAGACATAGAGAGCGCGAGGACCGACTGCTGCCGATGGGGAGGAATATCATACGGATCGCTGAAATAGTCGGAAAGCCCGAAAAGAACGCCGTGATTCAGAGAAAGATCGCGTAGAGCATTGATAAATGATTCACGCTCCAGATAACTGTTCTGTTGACCCACGATGATATAGAGCATATCATCACCGCTGAAGCAGCTTAACATTCGGAAGCCCTTCCAATGAAGATTGCTTTTTATATACTGAAGCGTGGATCTCTGGTTTGCTCCGCATGTTGCGGTAACAAAGAGATATTGTCCTGAACAATGTCTTGTAAGGTAATCTTT
>JAIKVS010000238.1 GCA_024685535.1 Oscillospiraceae bacterium
AGCCCGGCCAGAGCAAGGATCAGGCAGGAAGCGGCAAGGATCACAGATACCCTTTTCACAAAATCGTTCTTCGCGTACTGCTTTGCGTCGACCAGAGGATCCAGGCCCGCAACTTTTTTCTGCATACTGTTCTTATCGGCATTATTCTTGAAGCCGTAAATGCAAACGGCAAGAGGATAAAATGCCGAAAGCAGTTTATTGCCGGCTTTGAGCTCTTGAAGCTCCCGGCGGTATCTGCGCCTTAGCAGCAAAGAACATATCAGAATTAAAGCTGCTATAATAAAAAAGGAGATTCCTGTCATAAGCTGATATCCGTGATCCTCCTTCCTGCTATTACTGCTCCCGCGTACAGCGCAAGGCAGACTGTAGCTGTTATCCTGCCCGATACCGAGGCATACAGCGGGGCTATAACGCCCGGCGAAAAAATGCTGAGGTAGAGAATGATAAAAAGCGGTGCTATGCACATTATCCTGAATTCGCTGCGTTTAGCGGATATCATAGTGTTGAGTTCTGCTTCTGCTGCTATTCTTGCACTTATACTTGCCGCACAGCTCGTGATGATATTCCTCATATCTCCTCCGCTTCTCCCTGCCGTTCTTACGACGCGGGCAAATGAAATCATATCTTTGTCATCGGCTGCAAATGATATTTTGTAAAGCGCGGTCTCGATCGGGACATTCATCTCGGTCAGCTTGATCACAGCGCGGAAAAAGCGCATTATCAGCGCGTCTTCGCGGTAAATGATCCCCAGCTGATCATAAGCTTTGATGCATGCATTGATCAGTGAATCGCCTGCTCCGACATTGGTGCTTATGGCATTAAGTCCTTCCCGGAACTGAAGATTCAGAGTTTTTCTGTCTGCTTTCCGGAGCTCCTTAAGCAAGAGCATCATATATCCGGCGGCCGGCAGCAGAAGTATCGCGCATGCGATAAATGATCTGTAAAAGAGCCATCCGAGCGCAATGTCCAGGACTGTGATCCCCAGGATCATAAGAGCACCCGGTCTCCTCTTTTCAAATACCATTATCTGCTTTTTATCATATTTCATCCGTAACCACCGCTTCCCGCTCAAGCTTCTTCCTGGATAACAGCTTATTGCCCGTAGCCCTAAGCTTTTCCCCATCAAAAGCATACAGTTCATTAAGCACTATCCTGCCATTTTCATAGCCTGCCAATTCTACGATATCGGTCACCTTTCTCGACTTGTCGCGCATGCGTCCGAGCTGTATCACGATATCTATCGCAGAAGTGATCTGCTTTCTCACGGCATCTACCGGCACATTCATCCCCCAGAGGATCATGACTTCCAGTCTTGCAAGCATGTCCTCTACAGAGTTCGCGTGTCCGGTAGACAGACTCCCGTCATGACCTGTATTCATGGCCTGCAGCATGTCTATGGCTTCCGGTCCTCTTACCTCTCCTACGATTATCCTGTCGGGTCTCATCCTGAGGCTGGTCCTGATCAGGTCTCTTATCGTTATCTCGCTGCTTCCGTCAGCACCTGCATTTCTCACTTCAAGACTCACAAGATTCTCTATCCCCGCTATCTTAAGCTCGGCCGAATCTTCTATCGTGATCACTCTCTCATCTTCCGGAATATAATGTGCAAGCGCATTTAAAAATGTCGTCTTGCCGGATCCGGTCGATCCCGAGATAAATATGTTATATCCGGCCCTGACAAGCAGTTTGAGCACATCCGCGGCCTTCTCGGTAACAGAGCCCCAGGCTATAAGCTTTTCCAGCGTGATCGGATCCTTATAGAACTTCCTGATGGTCAGTATAGGTCCGTTTACCGCAGCAGGTTTCAATACGGCATTTACTCTGGAACCGTCCGGAAGATGAGTATCCACTATCGGAGAGGCCTGATTGACCCTGCGGTTGGATCTGCCCACTATCTGCTGGATCACATCGAGCAGCCTTTCCTCCTCATCAAACTTTTTGTGCCAGCGGTACAGGGCTCCTCCTTTCTCGTAAAAGATGCTCTCCGTACCGTTCACCATGATCTCTGTGATCTCATCATCTTCAATAAGTTCCTGCAAAAGATCCAGCCTGCGGATCGAATTAAATATGTCCCGTTTAAGTTCGATTTTCTCTGCAGTTTTCAGATAAGTCCTTCTGCCCGCGTCAAGTACTGCCCGGTCGATCACCTCTTCTATTTCCGCATCCGACCATTCGATATGAGGGGCAAGCTTATCCATAACTTCTTTCTGCAGATCGCTTTTCAGCTCTTCACGTTCCAATCGTTCACCTCACTGATCCTTCTTTCCAGGTCTCCGTTTCCCGTATGACTCAGGAAACTGCGGAATCTGGCTTTATACCTGTCCGACAGACTGCTCTTGCCGATCGGCATCACGATCTGGTCAAATATTCCCAGGACCTCAGGTTCATAAGGCAGCTGTTTAATATGGACTGCTATAACTCCGAAATCGCAGTATCTCCCTACGCTCTCCATGAGTTTTTTCCACTCGCTTTCTGACGTGCATCTGGCATCCATCGGACAAGCTGCCGGAGGAATTATATATACATTTTCACGGACTACCGCCATCCTCTCTATGATCCTTTTTATATTTGCGTTGCCCTGAGCCGTATAATACAAAAGCTCCGTCAGCCCTTCTCCCGGATATTCCTGTGCCGGGAAATCGTCCATGTCTATAAACAGTACCTTTTTCCCTGTATATCTGCCGCAAAGCTCCAGGGCGTAACCGTATGTATCCGCTCCCGGATCCGGAGAAAATATGCAAACCGCAAGCGGCCTGATCCCTCCCCCGGACGCGCCTTCATCATAAGCAACATCTCCGGTCATAAAGCAGATCTCTGTCAGTTCGCCGAAGATCTCCTTTGCCGGGCGGTATTTGTACACGGTCTCATACGCAGCAAGTATTTCCTTGCCCACAGTGCCCTCGTTAAGTATCACCACGCGCGCTCTGCCTGCATTTAAAGCTTTTACGGCCTCTCCTTCATCCTTTCCCGCAAGTTCTGATGAGATCAGCACTATGCCGCTTTCAGGCGCATTTGCGGGCACTTCTTCAATGCTTTTGCACGTTGTGACGATGAAGGGAGAATCCTTCTGCGATGCTATAAAGCCCTCCAGCTTTTTTAAATACCTTTCATCCGGATCGCATATACATAAACCAACACTTCTCACGTCACATGCCTCACAGTCATTACGATGACCACCGCTATTGCGATCGGTATCGTAAAATGTATCAGGTGCGCATTTCCTGTATGTTCCTTACCTTCATAAGGTGTTATCGTTCTATACCTCACGAGTCCGGCACAGTAACCGATCAGGTATCTGAACCGCCGGACAAATATGCCCTTTCTCAGCATGCGCACTGCAGCTATCGCCGCTCCTATAACAAATGATGCTGCGGTTGCCATCGCTATGTCCTGCGGTCCGATAAAACAGCCGGCAGCTGCCAGCAGCTTTATATCGCCTGCTCCTATCATGGAAAATACGTGCAGTATAAACAGAAGACCTACCGGTACGAGCCAGCCCAGCATAGAATTGACAAGTCCCTGCCTGCCCCCTGTCGCCAGTCCCGAAAGGATCCCGGCTGCTGCACCGCCCAGGGTCAGGATATTGGTTACATGATAGTCTCTCAGGTCGCACCAGATGGCCGCACTGAGCAGCACCGCAAGCATGATACCCTTCATCAATGTCAATCGATCACCTCCTCAGTAAGGGCATGATTTTTAGCGTACCATTCCTTTTGCCTTATGATCAAAAATGACCTTACTTTGGTAATACATTCTTTGGTTATTACTTTTGGATCAGCTTTCTTTAGATATGAACTTTTGATCTGTCGTTCTTTAGATAAGTTCTTTAGATGATTACTTTAGAATACAACTTTTGATTATCGAACTTTTGCACCGGCAGGTGAGGCAGCCGGTGCCTTCAGCTCTGCTGTGCCCTTATTATAATTCCGGCTTTCGGGCTTGTCCATACGGGAAGTTGAGAACATTTCGACACGGTTCGACAGGAAAAAATATTATTCGACAATATTCGCGCTCCCCGGCTCTGCTCCGCCCGGTTTTTTTACAAAAAAAGAAGCCCGGAGCTTTCCGCTCCGGACTCCGGTTCTCTTTATATGTTTGTTCTTCAGTCGCCCATGACCGCCTCAAAGTCTTCCGACATCAGGGTGATCATGCTGCTTTCATCGTCTATATATATTTCTCCGTCTGATAAAAGGTTCTTGATATTTCTCTTATCGAGCTGTCTGAGTGCCTGACACACAAGATCGCTTATATCTTCATAATCTATGCTGATCCCGTCTGCTATCATCTTCTGGAAATGCTCTTTAAGCGTAACGGACGCCTCAAATGACAATTCATAGCCGTTTTCTTCGACACATGATTTTGCGATACCGACAAGATCAAGCTCGTCATACGGCTTTATATCTATCGCCTTGTCAAAGAGAGCAATGAACTCGCTGTGGTCCTCCACAAATGCCGCCTTGGCATCACATTCCAGTATAAGAAAGGCTTCCTGGCTTCCCGACGTAATATATCTGCCGAGAGTTTCTACCGCTTTGTCATTGAGCTTATGGGCCTTCTTGATGATAAGGCATCCGTCCTTCATGCGCTCAAGCAGGATGCCGAAATCGGCTTCATTGAGATCCGCTGCCATTGCGCGCACGGTCTTCATCCTGTCGCACAGACCGAACTTGCTTAAGAACTTCGGAACAGCTGCGCTGATACGCGTCATTGCGGCATCGTCAGCTCCTCTGATTATATAGTTGTAAGCATAGCCGTGTCCTTCCGCGATAGGATTGAAACATACAGCAAGCTGATTCTGAAGGCTCTCGATATTGGCGACCGACTTGAATACGTCTCTGACGTCATCAGCCATCACTATGACCTCAGGCTCGGTGCCTTCGGATACAGCTGTTGCCTTGACAGGCTCCGGTTCTACTACGGTTTCCGGCTCTTTTACAGGAGCTGCAGATTCATCCTCGTCCTCTTCTTCGGCATCTTCATCGACATATTCTTCAAATGTTTCTGAAAATGCTCCCGCATCCGTCTTAAGAGGCTCCTCATCGACTTCAGCTTCTGCGATCTTCTCCTCATCGTCAAACGGCTTTCCGCTCTCCATGCCGGCTGTAAGTGCCTTGAGAAGCATATCGTCATCGCCGGCAGATCCTTCGAAGATCTCGTCATCGTCTGCAGGACCTTCAAAGATCTCATCCTCATCCTCGAAGTCATCGCTTGCTTCAGCAGCTTTCTCCTTAACATAAGATACCGGTTCGGATGCTTCTTCTTTCTCGCCGCCGAATACAGGAGGAAGGTCATCCTCTATCTCAGGCTCAGCCTTTTCTTTGATTTCCGGTGTTATCGTGCCGCCTTTCTTGAAGATACCGTCAAGACCGATATCGAGAAGGGTCACGTCATTGATCTCGCTGCCCTCAACCGGTTTTTCCGGTTCGGAGGCTTTTACTACAGGCACCTCTTCCGGCTTTGCAGTCTCCTGCTTTTCAGCAGCAGGCTTATCTGCCTCAGCTTCAGGTTTTGGCGCGGATGCCACCGCATTAAGAAGAGCCATCTCCAGAAAGTCCGGTTCGCCTTTTGAAGCTCCGGTAGCAGGATCGATATCCTCGTCGTCAACGATGATCTCATTGATCGTCCTGTAAGGGTCCTCTTCCCCGGCATCGGACTCAGCTTCTTTTTTCTCAAGATCCTTTTCAAATGCCTTGATCTGCTCTATATCTTCCGGAGTAAGTATGCCGGTCTGATCAGGTGATGCATCCAGATCGCTCGTGGTCACAGCTTTTACGACCGGGATAGCTTCACCGGTCAGCATGTTCTTAAGCTCTATCGCCTTGTCGACA
>JAIKVS010000043.1 GCA_024685535.1 Oscillospiraceae bacterium
GCCGCATATCCGGTCCAGGTCGAATACGGTTCCTCATCACCGAGAAGCACAGCCCATCGGGGGAGAGTGCCCGTGCCGCCGGCAGTATATATTTCCGCTTTCTTTCCTTCAGCTGTAAGAACCATCAGCTCATCACCCGGACATACGATCCCAAGATAAAGCTCAGTCCCGTCAGCAAGGATCACTCCGCGTTCCGGGAGTTTATCCGCGCTTTGCGGTTCATAGCGCACCGAGAGAAATTCGGGTACGGCAGTATCTGTTCTTCTCTTTCCCTAGGTTATATTTCCGCCGTCCGCTCCGCCTGCATACGCATTGCCGCTGTTCTGTCCGCTGTCCCCGGATTCGCTGCCGCCATTCTGCCAGTTCACCCATACAGGACTTACATACGCCGCATCGATATATCCCTCAGACCTGCCTGTTTTAACAAGCATGAGATCCCCGAATTCGTCAAGCACAGTCAGCTTGGTGTTCATTGCAGGTTTTTCCAACGGCTCTCCATCGAGGTATGGCCCCGGAAATATCTCTGCTCCGTACCTGGAATAGGCGCTGCGCTCCGCGGGCTTGCCTGCGGTGATATCCCTTACAAAACTCTTTTCTACAAACAGCTCTGTACCGTCATACTGGATGCAATAATACCCTTCAAGCTCAGCGGTGATATCTACCTCGGTTCCTCTATCCGCTTTCCCGTAAAGCAATCCGATACCGTATCCAGCAGCGATGCCTCTCTCCCATGCCGGTGTAGGTTCCGGCGTCGGCTCCGGTTCTTCCGGTGGTACCGGTTCCGGACTTGCGATCATTACCTGATCTTCAGTATCAGCCGGCTCCGCAGAGCTTGCGGCAGAATTTGCGCATGCTGAAAGTACAAGCGCAATGAAGATAAGAAGCAGTACGAACGGCCTTTTCATAGCGACAAACCCTCTTCCCTGTATTCAGGGAGATTTCACGGCTCTTCCTGACTGGCGGGAGCCTTTTCCTCTTCAGCTGCCGGTATCTCTTCAATCTCCGGAGCATCTTCCATCCACTGTGCATACAATGTTATGCTGCTGTTATTGTAAAACACAAAATCGGATATTTTTGCTCTATCCTCAACATCGGTTCCGCTTCCGTCAGGCTCAGTGTTCCAACCGCAGAAACTGTAGCCTTCATATTCGAATGCATTGGCGGCAAGGGCTGATTTGGAGCCTATCGAGCCGCTCATCTTTTTCATGCTTCCGGTAGCTTCCTCAGAATTCTTGTCATATGTCACGGTGAATCTGTATCCGATATTGTCAGTACCCGGCTGCAGATACTTTCCTTTTACCGTTACATCCACTGCGGGCATTCTGAATGAGTACACTGAAGCTCCGTTATCTATTCCCTCATCATTGACTGAAATTGCTTTTCCCGAAACTGTTTCAAAGGCTGAAATACCTGTGGCAATGCAACCTTCTGCAGCTATGCTCCGGACATAGACCGTATCTCCCAGTCCTGCATTCTCTATCGGCTCACCGTACTTGTCAGTAAATTCGAAACTGCCTTTTTTGCTTTCAGGTCCTTTTGAAAGCTTATGCGCATGCTTTGATATCGTATAACACCTGCTCAGATCTCCCATGCTGACCGTAAGCGTCATTTCTTCATCCACTGCGGAAACGTCCGGGAAATAACCGCTTTCCGTCATCGCTCCGTCAACCTCGGAACCGTCTGAGCATCTTGTCAGCTTCATGGTCAAATCGCTGCATGCATCACCTCTCGGCAATGTAACTGCGACAAGCTGCGCAGCATATTTCTCATCACTGTTCGCAACTCCCGTTATGCGCAGATTATCGTCGAGATATATAACGCTGTCCTCGTCATATGTTACTTTTGCATTCTGCCCGTAAAGGACGAAATCATCAGCCTGACTGCCGCAGCGCCATCCTGAATAAAGGCTGTCCGCAGCTTCCAGACCCATAATATCATACCCTGACTGATTATAGTGCACTCCGCTGTAAAGTGCTCTTACAGCTCCTATTTTAACTTCGTATCCGCTTTCCGATGTGAAACTGAAGGGGCTTTTCTCCGACTTGTCCCAGGATTCCGCCAATGAGGACACCATGAATATGTCACTGTGGCTGTTTGCCAGATACTGCTGTGCCGCCCTCGGTCCGCTGTACTCGTTCGTTCTGCTGATGCCCAGGAGGTTTCCCCAATTCCTTATAGTGAAAATTCCTGCAAATGCATCTATATCCCGTGACTTAAAAGCTGAAATGTAAACATTGTGGACTTCGTTGAACTCCGCGATATATTCCTCGACCCTGGTATATCTCATCTGGTTGGTGATCTCATATATATCGCTGTTGGACTCGCCCTGGAACCAGAAGTATCCGCCGCCGGCAACAGTGAAAAGGTTTTTGTCTATCGAATCTATGCATGCCTCAATAATGCCGGCGCCTGTCTGGCTGTAGCCGGATGTCCAATGCTGGATAGGGTAGCCGTTTTGCGCTATATTTACCGCCACGACCTTCTCCCCTGTGAGAGCATACCATTCCGCTTCAAGGGCAGGCCAGACACCGATACTCATTCTGGGCGCTATTTTTTCAAAAGCTTTTACATATTCATTTGCATCTTTCAAAGTTCCGTCGCTCCAGAAATATCCGCAGCCTTTGTCCGGCACTATGGGAGCCTTGTCATGTCTTCCGGCACTGCCCCAGGCATTAGACTGTCCATCGATTATGAACACTTCGACCGGAGCCTTTTCTACCGTGACCAGATACTGTTCTCCGTCAACGGTGACTGTTACTGGTTCATCCGTGATACCCGCCGCTCTAATGGTATTCCCTGAAACCTCAACGGTAAGAACTCCATCAGGAATCTCTATTGTCTTCGCGTCGGAAAACGTGTATCTGTCGTCGTACCTGAGCGAAATATTATTTGCAGTATCCTCAGTGACCTCTTCCGGATCTTCAGCGGCAACATCCGGTTCATCCGCATATGCCTTGCCGGAACAAAGGCCGAAGAAGCCCGTGAGAACTAACAGTAAACTGATGATCTGTTTCATTTGAAATGATTTCCTTTGTCTTGGTGATATCCGTGCCGCTGATATTATAAAGCAAGACAGATACAAGGGCAACCTTTTCCTTCCCTCCCGGCCATGTCTTAGTGAAACATATAACGTATTTACGGGCTTTGCATCTATTGCACGACGGA
>JAIKVS010000062.1 GCA_024685535.1 Oscillospiraceae bacterium
GCATTCCTCAAGCGGCATTCCTTCAGCCATCATGGTTGATATGATCTTCGATGTGAGAGTTGAAAGAATACTGGCTTTAACTCCATGTCCAAGACCGTCAGCCAGAACAAGGATTGTCGAATCATCATCAAGGCTAACAGTCTCTATGTGGTCGCCGCAGAGCTGCTCACCATCACGGTTAAGACTTTTCCAGCCGATGTCAACACAAAGGTTATTCATCCTTGATCGACTCCTTCAGCCTGGTCAGGGCAATTTTCGTTTCAGCCGCGGTCTCACCCAGCAGGGAAGCGATCTCCTGAACGATACGCATCTGTTTTGCAACTACATTATCTGCGGTTTCAATGGTTTTTTGAGTTATGTTTTCACGGTAGTCGTGCTGCTTCTTCTCTTCAGTTACGTCCTTCAGTATGCACAGCAGCATGTGGAGATATTTGTCATAAACTATTGTCTCTTCAACATAACGGTCGTATTCTGCAAGATATACAGGCTTGCTGATAATCTCTTTCTCCGCGGATAGAACCGTCATGAAGTCTTTAGGATTCATGACCTGAACTATGTGTTCACCCATCAGATCGGATTCATACCGCAGGTTGAATAGGGCGAGTGCAGCCTTGTTTACCTGCTGTATTTCAAGCTCTTCGTTAAGAAGCAGAAGAGCAGTGGGCACAATATTTGAAAGTTTACTGGTAAGTGTTTCAGCTTTGTCTCTAAGATACGGGAGGCACATTGATATATCTGCCTTGCCCTGGCATATTGCAATGGCTTTTTCACGGCAGGTGCTGTAGCCGCAGGTACCGCAGTTTAATTCATCCTCGGGCTTGGTTTTACCTATTCTCCGCAGAGTCTCCCTTATCTCATATTCAGTGGGAATCTCGACTTCCCGATCGATTTTTTCGATGTTTTTGCGAATAAGCCCAGAATCGGGCTGAGCAACATCAAAATCCCTGCTGCCTGCATACTCTGCAACAGCAGAATAGTTTTTTACGGGTGAAAAATGCTCCCTTCCCATAACAGGTCCGCCTATACAGCTGCCGGTGCACATCGACATTTCTATGAAACAATGGTGGACAAGTCCGCTTTCTATGTCTTTAATTGCACTGATGCAGTTTTCTGCGCCGTCTATTGCAATATATGTATAATTGCTGTTTTCCATTGCCATAGTTTTAAGGATACCGCCGGTCGTCGGGAAAAAGCGCGCTCTGCTTTGATCATTTTTATCCTTTGATCTTCCAACAGTTATGCTCTCTTCCTTAAGCCATTCGGATAGTTCATCAAAGGTAAGCACTGCATCGACTATACCCTCATAACGCTGCGCCTCATCCTTTTTTGCGATGCACGGCCCTATGAAAACTGTCTTTGAGCCTGGAAAACGTTTTTTAATATCCTTGCAGTGCGCCTGCATCGGAGACAGTACATCGGCAAGATACGGAAGCACTGAAGGATGGTATTTCTGTATCAGGAGATTGACGGAGTGACAGCAAGATGAGATTATTACATCACTGCTTTCCTCATTGACCATCCTGTCATATTCTCTTTTAACGATAGTAGCACCGACGGCAGTTTCCTCAACATCGGCAAAGCCCAGTTTCTTGAGCGCTTCGCGCATGGAATCTATTCCTGCACCGTTGAAATTTGCTATGAATGAAGGAGCAAGGCTAACTATCATGGGATCACCGGAACTGAGAAGAACTTTTACTTTTTCAACCTCGTTTGTGATCTTCTTCGCATTCTGCGGACAGACAACAAAGCAATGCCCGCATAAAATGCAGTCATCATGTACAATGTATGCCTGGTTTCCTGTGAATCTTATGGATTTTACAGGGCAGTGCCTTATGCATTTGTAACAGTTCTTGCAGTTTGATTTGTTGAGCGTCAGGCATTCCATACTGATTCTCCTGTAAAAGAAATTTGAAGAAATATATATAACTAATATATCATATTGATTATTGATAGTCCATTTTGAATCGCATTAAAAAAGACAGATAAAAACCGTTTAGAATACTGCGTGAAGAAGACCAATTATACGTAAGAGCACCTAGGACAAAAGCTCTTTTATATTTATAAGAGTACTTCTTTGTGATATATTTAAAGAATGATGGAAAATAAATCAGAAAGAATAAAACACAATAATGTATCTGGACAAAGTTCCGCAGCTCTTATCTGGCGATTTCTGAAGGGAAGCAGACTTCTCTTTGCTCTCAGTATCATATCTGCAACCGTTTCATCGTTTGCGGACATGATAGGGCCGCAGATAATCAGGGCTGCCGTGGATAATGCGATAGGCGGTCGGGAAGCGCAGTATTCAAAGCCTGTGATGGAATTTGTAAACCGTTTCGGAGGCTTTGAATATCTTGGCAGACATCTGTGGATAATGGCGCTTGCCCTGCTTGCTGTTGCGCTGATCAGAACTGCGATGCAGTATGTGTTCAGGGTGAGCAACACTGCTGCTACGGAGACGCTGGTAAAAACCATGAGAGACTCGCTCTTCTCACACATCGAGCGTCTTCCTTATTCATGGCATATGAAAAACCATACCGGAGATATAATCCAACGATGCACGTCGGATCTGGATACTCTGCGCAACTTTGTCTCCGAACAGCTGACCAATGTTCTGCGTATAGTAATCCTCCTTATATTTGCAGTCGTTTTCATGCTGAGGATGGATGTAAGGCTTACACTTATTGCCATGATTCCGGTACCTGTGATAATAGCCTATTCACTCGTATTTCACGGAAAGATCGGCAAAGGATTTCTGGAATGCGATGAGAATGAGGGCATTCTGTCCACAATGGCCCAGGAGAATCTTACAGGTGTCAGAGTAGTGCGTGCATTCGGCCGCGAGAGGTTTGAAAGAGATCGCTTTGAAGCCCAGAACGATTATTATACCGGAAAATGGGCAAAGCTCGCTGCCGTCATGAGTTTTTACTGGAGTTCTCAGGATATCCTCTCAGGTCTTGAGGTAATGCTGGTTGTGGTTTTCGGAGCAGTTTACTGCATCCGTGGCAGAATGACAGCAGGCGAATATATTGCTTTTATATCTTATAATTCAATGCTCGTCTGGCCTATAAGGATGCTTGGCCGTATGATATCGGAAATGAGCAAGGCGGGCGTCTCTGTCGACAGGATAAACTATATAATGAGCTCGGAAGAGGAGAAAGACTACGTTGGGTCAGCAAAGCCTCCGATGGACGCTGACATAGTATTCGATCATGTGAGCTTTGCTTATGAAGGCTGTCCGGAGATACTGCATGATATCTCCTTCAGGATGAAAGCGGGAAGCACCCTCGGCATACTCGGGGGCACCGGCAGCGGTAAATCCACGCTTATGCTTCTGCTTGACAAAATGTATGAGCTCCCGGAAAACTGCGGTACCATTTCCATCGGAGGATTGGATATCAGGGATATCGATACTGGATGGCTCAGAAGCAACATCGGGATGGTGCTTCAGGAACCGTTTCTTTTTTCCCGTTCACTCAGAGATAATCTGGCAATAAGATCAGGGCAGGCCGATTCTGAGCTTATCCGGGAGGCCGCTGATGCAGCCTGCCTTGATGACACGATACAGAGCTTTACAAAAGGGTATGATACTTTTGTCGGAGAAAGGGGAGTAACTCTTTCGGGAGGTCAGAAGCAGAGGGCTGCAATAGCCAGAATGCTCACGAAAAAAACTCCCATCATGATATTTGATGATTCATTGTCCGCTGTGGACACCGAGACGGATGCGAGGATACGCAGATCATTGGAGTCCAGATTCGGTTCGGCAAGCATAATTTTGATATCACACAGGATCACAACACTCTCAAAAGCAGACATGATTCTTGTGCTCGATGACGGCCGGATCGTTGAACAGGGCACCCATGAAAAACTGTGCAGAGCCGGTGGGATATATCAGCGGATAAACGAAATACAGGCGAGTTCGAGGGAGAGTGCGTGATGGACGAAAATCTGCAGAATGTCTCTCTGAAGTATTTCGGGATAGGAAAGGTTATCCCTTTTCTTAAAAAGTACCGCAGTCAAATAGCCGTTATGCTTATCTGCGGACTTGCAACCGGCCTTGTCGATACCATTTTGCCGCTTTTCGGCAGATATGCGCTTAATCATTACGTGGCGGAGCGTACGCTTGATACTCTTCCTTCGTATATATGTATATATGTTATCGCAATTGTCTTTTCTGCTGTGAACAACTATTATTCCTGTACACTTGCCACAAGAATTGAGGTGTGGCTGGACAGGGACATGCGAAACAAAGCCTTTGAACATCTCCAGACTCTTTCATTTTCATATTTCAATCAGAACAGCGTCGGCTATATCCATGCAAGACTGATCAGTGATACCGGAAGGATAGGCACTCTGTTTTCATGGACTCTGATAGACGGAGTCTGGCATCTGACGTATCTTGTCGGTGCTGTGACAGTTATGCTGATCATAAATGCTAAGCTGGCCTTTCTGGTCATTGCGATAATGCCGCTGATTATCCTGTTTTTCAGCATATTCCAGAAAAAGCTCGTCGAAGTAAACCGCAGCGTCAGAGAAATAAATTCCCGCATAACCGGTAATTTCAACGAGGGTATAACAGGCGCCAAGACTATCAAGGCACTTGTTATCGAGGATAAGATAGCTGAAGATTTCCAGAAGGATACCTCTGAAATGAAGAAACGGAGCGTGCACGCTGCGCGCATCCGCGGGGCATTCGCTGTGACAATGAATCTTGCATCCTCTCTTGCCGTCGCACTCCTGCTCTGGAGAGGCGGATATATAGCCGCAAGCGAAGTAGGTACCTTTTCAATGTTCATGTCTTACGCCGAGGGCATAATGGAGCCGATAAGATGGATAATAGATATCATATCGGATTTCATTACGACGCAGGTAAACATAGAACGTTATTCCAGACTTGTGGAAACGGTTCCTGATGTTGTGGACACACCAGAGGTCATAGAAAAATACGGAAACAGCTTTGAACCGAAAAAGGAAAACTGGGAGGCTATCAAAGGGGATATCGAATTCAGAGATGTCGATTTCATGTATCCTGACGGTGATGAATACGTACTGAAAAACTTCGATTTGAAAATACCATTCGGCAGTAATGTTGCTGTTGTTGGGGAGACGGGAGCCGGAAAATCTACCATTGTCAACCTCATTTGCAGATTCTTCGAGCCAACCAGAGGCACCCTCCTTATCGACGGCAGAGATGCCCGGGAGCGATCACAGCTCTGGCTGCATTCGGCAATAGGATATGTCCTGCAGACACCGCATCTGTTTTCTGGAACAATAAGAGATAATCTGAAATACGGGAACCCAGATGCAACTGAGGAACAAATATCAGCTGCACTTAAGCTCGTCTCGGCCGACAGAATAATAAACAGGCTCGATAAGGGACTTGACAGCGACGTTGGCGAAGGCGGAGATCTGCTTTCAACAGGTGAAAAGCAGCTCATTTCATTTGCAAGAGCAATAATTGCAGACCCGCGTATACTTATCCTTGATGAAGCTACTGCCTCGGTGGATACTCTTACTGAGCAGCAGATACAGAATGCTATAGACAAAGTGATCGCCGGCAGAACATCAATTGTCATCGCACACAGGTTGTCTACTGTTAGAAATGCGGATATAATACTTGTAGTAAAAGACGGAAAGATAATCGAAAGAGGAAAGCACAAAGATCTGATAAAGGCCGGGGGTTATTACAGCAGACTCTATACAAGGCAGTATGAGGATGAAGCAACTGACTCGGTCTTTGCAGATACAAGATCATGAAACTGCAAACCAGGAGGAACATATATGAAACAGTATTTTGAAATAGTAGATGTTATGGCAAGAGAGATCCTTGATTCAAGAGGAAATCCGACTGTGGAGGTTGAAGTTACGCTTGATGACGACACTGTTGGCAGGGCATCAGTACCTTCCGGCGCGTCGACCGGGATGTATGAAGCTCGCGAACTTCGTGACGGTGATCCTGAAAGATACTGCGGTAAAGGTGTGAGCACGGCTGTTGAGAACGTGAACGGTGAAATAGCTGAAGCGCTGCTTGGGCTGAACGCATTGGACCAGTGCTCAATTGACAGGATCCTTATCGAGATAGACGGAACACCGAATAAAAGCAGGCTAGGAGCAAACGCCATTCTCGGCGCATCTCTGGCGTGCGCAAAGGCAGCGGCAGAGGCATCAGGGCTTAGTCTATATAATTATATAGGCGGATGCAACGCAAAAACGATGCCTGTACCTATGATGAATGTACTGAACGGCGGGGCCCATGCTGCCGGTTCAAATGTCGATATCCAGGAATTCATGATAATGCCTGTTGGTGCAGAGTCGTTCAGAGAAGCTCTGCGTATGTGCACAGAGGTTTTCCATGCACTGAAGAAGCATGTACCCGCATCAGGAGTCGGTGACGAAGGCGGTTACGCACCGAGTCTTGACAGAGACGAGGATGCTCTTATCGCTCTTGTAAAAGCTATGGAATCTGCGGGATACGAGCCCGGAGCCGATTTCATGATAGCCATAGATGCTGCAGCTTCTGAGTGGTTCAGCGAAGAGGACGGTCTTTATCATCTTCCTAAGAGGAATAATGTGCTGAACAGTGAACAGCTGATAGACATGTGGGAAGATTTTGCTCAGAAATATCCGATTATATCCCTTGAAGACGGTATGGGAGAAAATGACTGGGATGGCTGGAAAAAACTCACGAAGAGGCTCGGCAGTAGGCTTCAGCTCGTGGGAGACGATCTCTTCGTTACAAATACCGGCCGCATAAGAAAAGGGATAGAGCTTGGAGCGGCAAACGCCGTACTGATCAAGCTCAATCAGATAGGCACTCTGACAGAAACGCTCGATGCAATCAGTACAGCCCATCGCGCCGGATGGACGGCTATTGTGTCACATCGTTCAGGCGAAACGGAAGATACAACGATTGCTGATATTTCGGTGGCTGTTAACGCAGGACAGATAAAGACAGGCGCGCCCTCAAGGACGGACAGAGTGGCGAAGTACAACCAGCTTCTCAGGATAGAAGATGAACTGTTTGATGTTCCGGCCTATCTGGGGATGAATGCATTCTGGTCACTGAGATAACAGGCTTGTATGCGGTCTGTGCATTACCATTGACGGAAGCGTACCGTTGACATAGAATAGTGAAAAATTGATTTGTTTAGAAATGGAGGGCAAAAGATGAAATATTGCACAAAATGCGGCGCAAAACTCATCGAGGGAGCTAAATTCTGCACAGTCTGCGGAAACAGGGTGGACCAGAACGCACCCGAGCAGAATGTACAGACGTCGGCTGCTGCTGAAAACCAGATCCAGGCAGCTGAAGCGGTATCTGTACAGCAGCCTGAGAAAAAGAAGCCAAGATGGGGAATAATAGCTGCTGTTATTGCGGCAGTACTGATAATCGGTGTGGCAGCCGCTGTTCTGATACCGAAATTCACGTTAAACGCACCGAAGAAATTTGTTGAGATGCACAGGGGGATAATAACACCGGTAGTGGACCTTTCCGCACAGACTGTAACAAGAGATCTCGATCCCGAGAAATCAGGAAAAATAAAGGAATATTCCGGTATAGATACTGACTTTTCCGTTACTGTTGACCTCGATACAGGTTCCGATATCGTAGATGACATTATAAAGGACTCATCTGTTACCTTCAAAGTAAAAAGTGATCCTGAAAAGCCGCTTTTCGGATTCATTCTGAATCTCAGCGGATCCGATATACTCAGCGGAACGATCGTATCAGAGAAGGATAAGGTGGGTATAAGTCTGCCAGAGCTGAGTGATGAGTATTATCAGATCCATTATGACGATCTCGAAGATATCCTCCTTGCGCTGGGCATGGATCCTGATATGGATATCCAGTCGATCATAGGCGCAGCTTACAGTACAGAATCCCCGCTCGGTGTGGACAGTGAACAGCTCAAGGCAATAATCGATTCCTATCTCGATGTTTTCTTCAGCATGGTAAAGAAAGAGAACACTTCTTCATCCAAAGAGGACGTTTATCTTCCCGGCTGTAAGGAGACTATCGGTTGCACCGTCATAACTTTCAAACCGACAGCCGAAGATATCAAGGTTATGGTTAAGCAGCTTTGTGATAAACTGAAGGATGATGAGGAGCTTAGGGACATTGTTGGGCATATCACCGAATACGCATATTTGACGGATCCTAATACCGCAGATCAGTATGAGACCTCTGAAGAGTATGTGAAATATATTCTTGAGTCATATGATGATACAGTTAAAAATCTATGGGACAGGAATGAGAAAGACATAGTTGCCTTCGCGGAGGATACTGAGGAGAACGAGATCTGCTGGAAAATAGCATATAAGGCCCTGCGCGTGCATATGATAAGCATAACCGATAAGGATGACAACGGCGTCGGCTATGAATCGGTTGGAAATGTGCTGGATATGAGGACTGATCTTCTTTCAAGATATGATGAAAACAGGGCAAGCATCATTGCCAGAAGCGAACTCAAACTCAGCGGAAAGAATGCCGAAGGCCGTATAATCGTAAATGAACTTGATGAAGGGAACGCTCAGATAGATTACTCTGTTGATCTGTCCAGAAAGTCAGGACTCAAGATCCCGTACGGCGAACTCAAATTCAGCTATGGAGATATAAAAGCTGACGTTAACGTCAGGGGTGAAGGCAGCGGATCTCAGCATGACATAAGGATCAGGAATGAAGACAACGACATCAGTATCGGCATCTTCTCAACTGATAAGGAGTCAACGGTCAAAGAGCCGTCACAGGTGCCTACAAGAGTGACCCCGGATAATATTATGAGTGTTATCCAGGGAATGTATGGAAAGATAATGGAGATATTCATAAACATTTACGGCTGATGGATATTGTCTGCAAACTTAATGATATAGAGAAGAAATATGGCTCCGAGCGTGTCTTGGGGCCTGTTTCTGTTTCTTTCGAACGCGGAACCGTAACTGGTATAGCCGGTCCAAACGGGGCTGGAAAGAGCACGTTACTTTCAGTCGCTGCAGGGATCATTGCACCTGATTCGGGTACGAGATGGACAGCCGGGGGCAGGATATGCTATGTGCCACAGGAGCTTGCTCTTTATCCCTCACTTTCCTGCAGAGATAATCTCAGTTTCTGGGCAGGCGTTTATGGCCTGAACAGGAAGCTTAGAAAAAGCAGAATAGCATCTGCACTTGAACTTGTTGAGCTTACTGACAAAGCAGAAAAAACGGTTGAGACCTTGTCCGGAGGGATGAAGCGCAGATTAAATATAGCTGCTGCATTGCTTGCCCCATCTGAGCTCCTGCTGATGGACGAGCCTACTGCAGGCTGCGATGCCCGCTCGGTGGATGTGATCCTGAGGACTATATCTCATGCAGCAGACAACTATTGCTCTGTTGTGTTTGTGTCTCATAGCGCAGATGAACTTAGGATATGTTCTAAGGTAATATATCTTGAGGACGGCCTTGCTGTAAGGGAGTCAGCGAGATGAGGAGCTTTTTCGCGTGTGTTATGAAGGATGTGCGGCTGTTTTTCAGCAGAAAAGCAGCTGTGCTGGTACTGGTGCTGCCAGCCCTGCTGCTTGCAGTGCTTATTCCCGGCTTCGGGGAGACAACTGCGGCTCGTACGTATGTGAGACCTTTCAGCTTCGTTATATGCGACCTTGACGATTCAGTCATGTCAAGATCGCTGATTAATCAGCTCAGGCAGTTTGAACTGTTTGAGGATATTGCCTCATTGCATGAGCATGAAGAAAGCTCAGAATGGTTCAACAGGGGATATGCTGCTTATGCGACCATACCCAAAGGCTTTTTTTATGCGATGTACGACATGGAGAATCTTGCTGTAACTGTTGATCTCAACCCCGATATGCCGGCAGAAGCGGCGATCATCAAATCAGTGTTCAGTACAGTTACTGATATAGTTGCAGCCGAACAGCAGGCAAGGCTTGCGGAGTTCAAAGTCAGAGAAGCGGCGGGATTTGCTGCTGACAAGAATGAACTGTTTTATGAGAGTGCAAATTATGAGTTGAAAAGAGCACTTTCAAGAAGAAATGTTTTTACGAAATTCAGACTGATCGAGGACTATACTGAAAACTCGCTCAAAGCGTCATATGCAACCGTTACAGCAATGCTTTGCATGCTTATCCCGCTCTGTATGCTGCGAGGTCTGCCTGAGGAACTTTCCCTCGGTATAATTGACAGGCTCAAATGCTCAGGCAGAGGTTTATATACGCTCATTATCTCAAAATACCTGGCTGCGCTCATTATGCTTGCCATTCCTTTTGCGGCGGTGGTTGCAGCAGCGAGACCGGACCTGCCGTCTTCAGCCTATATATCGGCGCTGCTGTTTTTTACACTTTCTTTTTCGCTGTTCGGCATAGTGAGCATAAGTACGCCAGATGCTTCAAAAGCACAGCTAATCGGTAATATGTTAGTTTTACTGTTTCTTCTATTTGGAGGAGCGCTTTACCCTTACCAGATGCTTCCTCGGTATGCACAGAGTATTGCCTGGGTAAGTCCTGTATTCTATTATCTCAGAGGGATTAACGGAATGCAGAGCGCGGCGCTTATACTGACTGTTTTTTCTGCTGTTATATCTGCTGTGTTTCTGCTTATATGCCGGGACCCGTTATATAGGAGACCTGTTTTTCCCGTAAGGCACTGCGAATTGAAAGAAGCTGAACCGGATACTTCTGTAAAAGCCGGAAGAGCTGATCTATTCAGTATAATCTGGTATAAAATGCTCGCGATGACCGGAAGAAGAACGATGCTTGTAATTATGGTTGCAGTTTCTGCCATTTGTTTTTATACAGTTGACCGTATACTTGATGAAGAAACGATCAGTGAGATAGTTATAGCTGTTGCCGACAATGACTCCACAGATGTCTCAGGTGAGTATATCAGGGCTGTTGCATCAGAAGAAAGTGTCAGGATGATAAGCTGCAAGGAACAGGAAGCCCTGAAAAAACTTGATAATGGTGAGACTGAGGCAGTTGTCATCATAGGAGAAGGATTCAAAAGAGCATTTCTTGAAGATGGACCGCTGCCGCTGAGCTATTTCTCCGCATCGGCAGGATCGGCATCAGAAGCTGGAAGAGAGATCTGTGCCGGCAAACTACTCTCTTTGCAGAGCAGATTCGATGCTGTATCCCGCCTGATTTTTGACGGGGTTTTAAAAGAAAACGAGAAAGATCTCTTCTATGAACAGCTTGAAATCGCCGAAAACGAAGCAAAGCCTATTGTGGAATTTACAAATCAGGTTTCAGGAGCAGGGACAGGAAAAGCAGTGTACGGAAGGATATATGCACGATACTCAGGCTTTGCTGCACTTATGATTTTCCTTTTTCTTATGTCACTTTCAGTGCTTCTGTCCGGCCTTCCGGCAAGGGCGGTTAGAAAGGCAATGAGTGCTGTACCTGGTGGGCATGCGCTGTATCCTGTTACAGATCATTTGGCGCTTGTAATGGCCGGGGTATTGATGGCTGCTGCGGCAGTTGTATTAAGAAGAGATGCAGGAATAGGCGAGATACTTGCATATTTCCTGTATGTTAACTGTGTTGCAGGGCTGTGCCTGCTGATATCGCTTACCAGGGCAGGCGGAGGAGCGGACATGGCAGCATCTGTACTCGCTATGATAACAGCGACAGTAGGAGGCTGTTTCTTTGATATTTCTTCTCTCGGAGGATCATTTAGAACGATCTCCTACTTCACACCACAGGGTCTGCTGATAGGGGCTGTTTCCGGATCCATTTTGTGCTTTGTCGCCTTGGCGGCGGTTTCTGTTATCTGTATAGCAGCATATTGTACTGTTGTCAGACGGATTTAGTTTCATTTTGTTTGCTGAACGACTTATAAGTGTATCAGTTGATTAGGAGTGATCCGAGAAATTATGATAATGGACTTATTTGAAGCGGAACAGATTGATCCTGCTTGTGAGAGGTTATGATATGAAGAATGGTAAAATGCCGGACCCGGACTCAGTACATCCGATACCCGGATATGATAAAGAGATATATGTAAAGCCTGTCATCACAAACCCCAGCATCACAGTCGGAGACTTTACATATATTGCCGATTCTGAGTTTGAAAGTCATGTGACACATCACTATAGCCGGAACGGCGATAAACTGATCATTGGTAAATTCTGCCAGATTGCAGCTGGTGTGGAATTCGTAATGAATGGTGCAAACCATCAGATGAACGCAGTATCGACATTCCCGTTTTATACACTGGAGGGATGGAATATGGATGCTCCGGACCTGTTTGATCTGCCGCTGAAAGGAGATACAGTCATTGGGAATGACGTCTGGATTGGGCAGAATGCTGTTATCCTTCCGGGAGTTCATATAGGTGATGGAGCTATCATAGGTGCGAACAGTGTTGTAGGAACTGATGTTGCCCCCTACACTATCGTGATCGGAAATCCGGCAAAAATACTCCGCAGACGTTTTGACGAAGAGCTTTCAGACCTGCTGCTCAGATTCAAATGGTGGGACAGGAGTATCGAAGAGATAGAGAAACTGATCCCGCTTCTTACCTGCAGTGATTTGGAGAAGGTCAGAGAAAAACTGAAAAAAGAGTTTAATGATCTTGATTAACGGAACACCCTGTATAGGAAAGAATGTTGCTGTTCAGAGTATGCAGGAAATATGCGGATGCTGTTATCGGCTTCTTGATTGACATTGTTTCAGAAAAAAGTGATATAAAAAAAGAGCGCATCTTCTAAAAGGTGCGCTCTTAAAATGTATTATACTAAAGTGATCTGAAAAGATCAAAATTTAGATACTTTCGATAAATCGATATCCTTCAGGGTCGCCGCTCCGCACATCCTCATCGTATCTTTCAGCTCTGCGCATATTTTGTCAAGATATACCTTAACGCCTTCCTCAGCGCTTCCATATATGGCATTTACAAAAGGCCTGCCTATGAGGACTG
>JAIKVS010000084.1 GCA_024685535.1 Oscillospiraceae bacterium
ACGTTTTTCATGATCAGATCTCCTGTGGTACCTTTAGATGTAAGGTTCCTGCAGGTGATATCCTTCAGCTTTGTTTTTCCGGTATCCACAGCAGTGGAAATATCGCCGTCACATTTGACGGAAGCCATATTTATATGCCCGGTGGTCGACTTGAGATCCAGTTCACCTGCAGTGATCTTTTCCGCCTTGATGTCGCCGGTGGTCACATGTATCCTCAGCAGATCCTTTACTGAAGCAAAGCAATCCACATCGGAAGTATCGCCCTTAATGTCAATGTTCTCAAAAGAGAACTCAGCCGGGATAAGAATATCCCCGGTATCTGTCTTTATGCTGAGTTCATCATAGACTCCTTCGGGAAGATATACCGTTATCTCCGGGGTCATGGTACTAAAACCGATATTTAACCCCCTTTTCCGGTCATCTTTTTCTTTTATCGTAAGAGTTCCGTTGGTAACAGCGACCTCGTGCTTCATATTTTCCTCTTCAAAGCATTCCACTCTGCACTTTCCGTCGCCCGAGGGTTTGAAAACTATCTTCCCGATCGATGCTTCTATGGATATGCTGCCGAAGTCATCCTTTACAGTATAGGTATTCGTCTCGTAATTGCCGTTATCAAGTTTTTTGAAATCAAATTTCATGGATGCAGCAGCTGCTACACATATAACCGCGCCCAGTATGATCAGAGCGACAGCCACGATTAACATCACCTTTCTCATTATTCTCAAGTCTCCTTTCCGATGAACATAGCCTTGACTCCAAGGACCATTTTCTTTGTGAGCCGTATAAGAGCTTTTGTCAGTTCCACACAGCCGTAGAACAGAAGCACCGCAAGGCCTGCGCAGATCACTGCAGCTCCGAAGGCAAATCCGGCTGCCGCAGGATTGCCTTTGACAAGGTACCAGACTGCTGAAAGAACTCCGCCGACGGCACAAGCTGCAAGTGACAGGTCTACCGCCCAGATGCTGATCATTATCGACCACAACACTACATAAAGTGACAGGGCGATCGCGAAAGCGGATATCAGCAGCGGGAGCCATACCGGGAAGCCCAGTACTATAAGGATGATCTCCCAGATCTTCAGACCTCGTCTTTGTCTTACCTTCTCCTTCACCAGTGCAGAAAGCGGGACCTCCTCCAGGATCTGGTCGACTATTTCATCCACCGTTCCTATCCCGGCGACCGCTTCCTCCTCCGTCAGCCCGTCTTCCACACGGTCGTCTATCATCTCGCCGTAAAAGAACAGACGCTCTTCGAGTTCTGCCCTTGGCAGTCCGTTAAGTCTGCTCCTGAGTTCGTTCAAAAACTGCTCCTTATTCATTAGGGCTATCCTCCTTGGTAATAAATCTGTATACAGCCATGATCTCCATCCAGTCGTCCCTGAATTCCTCGATACGCCTCAGGCCAAGCTCTGTAATATGATAATATTTCCTAAGTCTGCCCTCGTGCTCCGCCGTGCGGACCGTGAGCATCTTAGACGCCTCAAGGCGTTTGAGGATCGTATAGAGTGTGGATTCGGACATCTCCATATACGGCTTCATATCCTTTATGATCTTATATCCATACGAGTCTTCATCTTTGATCGCCGCCAGTACACTCACATCCAGCAGGCCGCGTTTCAACTGTATATCCACTGTATACCTCCTTTCATGTCATACTTCCTATAGCGCTATACTTCTCTTTGCGTGATACATCGTATCATGAGGTATTGAATCTGTCAATATCTTTTTTCATTTTTTCTGAGATTATTTCGCACACTCTGCAGAATCAAAAAGCGCCTCCGAAGAGGCGCTTTTGTTAATACCGTCTATTCTCTGCTGCAAAGACTGAGCGGAAGCTCCATATGATTGGCTTCCAGCAGTGCGCGGTCCCGCAGGATCACATCAGCTGGCCCGTCTGCGGCAATCCGCCCTTCCGAGAGGAGTATGACGCGGTCACAGGTATCGAAGATCATATCCAGATCATGTGATGTGATGATCCTGGTCTGATCCAGCTCCCGTATAGCATTAATCACTATTCTGCGATTATAAGGGTCCAGGGCGGATGTAGGCTCATCCATGAGGATGACTTCGGGCTCCATAGCAAGTATTGTGGCTATGGCAGCCATCCTCTTCTCGCCTCCCGAGAGTTTGTGATTATGGCGGTATTTAAGCCCCTGCAGTCCGAGCCGCTCCAGAACGGCATCTACACGCTGTTCCGCCTCTTCCCTGCTTACCATATAGTTCAGAGGGGCGAACATCATATCCTCGTATACCGTGGGCATGAACATCTGATTATCAGAATTCTGCAGGACAAAACCCAGTTTTCTGCGAACAGCCGAAAGGTTCTGCTTATTCACTTCGAGTTCATCCACAGTTATCCGTCCCTCAGCGGGAAGCAGGCCGAGCAGGAGCTTCATCACAGTTGACTTACCAGCTCCGTTGGCACCGATCAGTCCGACAGCCTCGCCGTCATCTATGCGGAATGAAAGGTCTGTTATTACCGGTTTGCTACGCTCATATGAAAAGCTTACATTCTCAAATATTATCATCCTCTTCACCTCACAAAGACATGTCCGAGAAGCTGCGCTGCATCGACAAGCCTCAGTGCGATGAACAGGCCGACGCTCAGCATCAGATACAACGCATCCCTCGTTCTGAACGGCCTCACCGGAGCATAGTGAAAGTGCTGGTGGTAACCTCTGAGAAGCATGCTCGAATAAAGCTCCTGCGCTCTGTCCATACTCCGCAGCAGAAGCTGGCCGAGGAAGGATCCCCATGCGGATACATGTATGCCCTTCTGGCCGGGAGCCCTGAGATGATATGCATCCGTCATTATCGCCAGTTCCTCAGTCATCACTCCCACATACCGGTACGTGAGCAGCAGGAGCGTTACCAGCGTTTTAGGAACATGCATCTGTCTCATTGCAGCACAGATGGTATCAAATGGCGTTGTCGCTACGAGCAGGAACGACATCATAAGGCACAGCACGCCCTTCAGCATAAGGGTGATCATGCTCACAACACCTCCTGAAACGGCAAGTCCCCCTATTCTCAGAAGTATGTGCCTGTCGAATATGGGATTGAAGAGCCCTACGGCCATAACCAGCGGAAGAACAATTCGCAGCTTGTAAAAGCAGGTGCTCACTCTGATCCCGCTGATCTGAAACAGCAGCACGGGCCAGAGCAGCATAGGGATGAGGCCGCTCAGCTGGTACTTGCCGAAAGACATTACCGTTATTATATATGCAATTGTACTCAGCAGCTTTGCAGCCGCGTTCAGGCGGTGGACAGGTGAATCCTGAGAAGCCAGTTCATCCATCGCTCCGAGCTCGCCCAGAGCTTTCTCCATTTTGTTCATTCACTGTTTTCCTTATTAAAAAAGCATAAACAAGGGGCGTGTTATCACGCCCCTGTTTCTTAACCTGGGTAGCATTCATCTCTTATGCTCTTTTTTCTTTCTGAAGAAGCCGCCTGCCAGGCAAATCAACACCGCCGCGCCTGCCACCATGACAGATCCCACTATACCTGATACAGTGGTCCCTGCCGGGTTTTCACTTCCGGCAAAGGAATAGTCCGGGAGAAATGATGTGGCTTCCTGAATGCTGCCGGCTGTATCCGCTGCCTTGCTCGACACGCCGAAATCATCCTCGTCAAGACCCATATTGGCAGCGTAGCCCTCTTCCTCATTGCCGAACAGCGCCCACTCGAGGCCATCGGGGTTTGAGCTTGCAAGCAGGCTCAGGCCGCCGCCCACTACCAGAGCCAGTACGGCGAGAATCGCAATCGTGGTCACAAGTGACTTTTTATCATCAGCGCCTTTTCCCTCCGCCTCTACATCACGCAGCAGTTCAGGACGGGATTCAAACACAAAGCAGAGCACAGCCGCCGTTATAAGACCTTCCACAAGTCCTATAGCCAGGTGTATAGGCTGCATCAGAGCAACGAAAGCTCCGAAAGGCAGCTCGGTTATACCGGAGAAACTGGTCTCCAGAACAACGGAGAATGCTCCCAGCTGCAGTGTTACAACGCAGCCGATCACGGATGCAGCAATGATGCGGAGCCTCTGGGCAGACTTACCGCTGCCGAACCAGCTGCTCTTCATTATCGGCCTCCAGACCAGATAATAACCGACGAAGCAGCCATAGAAGGCCATGTTCCAGATATTCGCCCCCAAGGCCATCAGACCTCCGTCGGCAAAGAAAAGGCATTGAATGGCAAGGATCACTATCATCGAAAGAAATCCCGCCTGCGGACCCAGCAGAGCGGAAAGCATCATCCCGCCGCACATATGACCCGAAGAGCCTGTGCCGGGGATGGTATAGTTTATCATCTGGCCTGCGAATACAAGCGCTGCCGTGACCGCCATGGTCGGCAGTTTCTGGGGCTCATCATCCTTTTTCAGCTTGTGGATCGAAACACCCGCGACCGCGCCTGAAGCAACATACATTGTTGCCGCAACCGCCGGGGCAAGCAGAGCATCAGCCATATGCATAAACAGCACCTCTTTTTAATGATTTGCTGAATTGCCCTGATTATAATTCCGCTGTTTTTTCTCCACAAGCCCCCCGGGGGGATATAATTTTCTGTTTTTGTAATTCTGGAATTAAAAAAACGCCTCCGAAGAGGCGTCTGATATTAATCTTAGCGTCACGTCCCGGCCATGACCCGGCGTATCACCTTTTCACAGCGTTTCCTGTCATATACAACAGGTACGGGATATGTGGGATTAGCCTCCTTCAGTGCCCAGGTGATCATTTGAGGAATGTCCTTATCCTTAATGAAATCAAAACCGGTCGGAATCTCCATGCGGGCATTCATGGCTCGAATCTCACGGATGAAGGCTTCCGCCTTATCTTTTTCCGCTCCTGATACAGCAGTGCCAGTCAGTTCCGCCAGTCTTGCCAGCTTTGGATATACTGCTTCTCCGTAATCCTCCAGCACGATGGGCAGAATGACGGCATTGGCAAGGCCGTGCGGAGTATTGTAAAGTCCGCCGAGCGTATGTGCAATTGCATGCACATTGCCTACGCCCGCGCGTGTAAATGCAAAACCAGCCTTGTTGCTGGCAATAAGCATTTTTGTACGTGCTTCCATATCATCCCCGTTCCTGTAGGCACGCTCCAGATATCTGAATATATCCACCGTAGCTTCTTCGGCGCAGCGCAGGCTCTCTTTCGTATTATATGTCCAGCAGACATAAGCCTCAACCGCATGGGTAAGCGCGTCCATTCCTGTGGTCGCAGTGATCTTCGGAGGCAGGCCTCGGGTCATCTCAGGATCAAGAACCGCATACTTCGGCACAAGATTCAGGTCCATCAGTGCATATTTGTGATGAGTGGCTGTATCGGTTATTACTGCAGCTATAGTCGTCTCGGAACCGGTGCCGGCCGTTGTGGGCACTGCAATGAAGGGCGGAAGCTTTTTCCCGACGCGCAGCAGTCCCGCCATCTGATCAAGCGTTCTCCCCGGTCTTACCACACGCGCGGCAGCGGCTTTTGCGGCATCCATAGGAGAGCCTCCGCCCAGGGCGATCATTCCGTCGCAACCGTTCTCAACATAAAGCTCGCGGATCTTCTCGACCGTATCCACTGACGGGTTTGCCTCCACCTCAGCAAACATCACATAGCTTATCCCTGCATTTTCCAGTGCGCCGGTGATATGCGGGGCAAGCTTCTTCCCAACGCTCGGTCCAGTAACTATCATTGCCTTGCTTACCTTTTCCCGCCTGAGCAGTTCAGGTATTTTCCCGATGCTGCCGGTGCCGGACACCTCAACGGGTCTGCGCCAGTACAGGCAGCGCGCACCTATATTGAATACCGCCTGAAATGAACGGTAATATGCTTTTTCCAACATAGCTTTCCTCTGTTTACTAAATTGCTCTTAAATCATATATCTCAGATAACGCCGAGCGGTATCAGGATAATCAGCAGCAGTGCCACAAGACCCCAGACCGTGATAAGGAATGTTCTTCTCTTCTTCGGTTCCATATCGGGGACATAGTTGCTTGCGAGAAAGAACGGGATATATGTCGTAATGAACACTGGCAGAACGCCCCACCATTTATACACCCAGATGAAGGAGCGGTTGCTTGTACCGGCGAGAAAAGACTCAAACAGTGCAAACAGCAATGCCATCTCTATGGCGCCAACCAGCTTACAGCTTATTCCCTTTCTGCCGTTTCTTGCGAAGTATCGTTTGCTTCTGTCCTGCGGGAGCATTTTGAAAGAGATCATTCCCGCAATGGAGAACATCATTGAAAGCTCCCAGCACACGCCTATCAGCAGAATAAACGTAGTTGACTCATTTGAGACAGACCAGAGCGGATACCCGAACACATGGCCAATTATGGCATTGCATATTTCATACAGCCAGTGAACTCCGTAAAGAGCAAGGCCTGCGCAAACGACCTCCGTATTCTTCTTATTTATTTCCGACCAGTATACATAGAAAACGACTGCGAGGATAAAAATGAATGTCCAGTTAAAATTCTCCGTGCTTCTGACACGGATGCTGCTCACAAGATCCATGGCAGCCTGTGAACCATCGCCCCAGAAAACAAACATGCAGGTATCCTCCTTGTAGTTTATTTACTCTCCTGATATTCCTTCAGGAGTTTCTTTAAAAGCTCATATCTCTCCCGCTTGCCGGTATCGCTGAGCTGCTCTTCTCTGAACTGCTCGAAGTTTTCGGTATAATCAAGATCAGCGTCTCCGAACTGCTCGCTTGTAATGTCGAAAACACAGTCTCCGACCTTGTTGAAGCAGTGAAAACCACCCTCAGGGAGCGGTACACCGTATACATTACCGCCGAAAAGATCCTGGATCAGGAAAGATGTTATGGTGCACTGTCCGGCAGTACGATTCTCCGGCGACCACTGCGCTCTGTATCTCGGGCCGCAGGTCTCAAGACACCAGACATGCTCCAGATCAAGGTAAAGGTCACGGATCTCCTCCGGCACAGCCTCCGCTCCAAAGAAGCCGTATGAGCCTTTTTCATCAGTATACTTTGTATTCATTACTTCTCCTATGCTATCTGTGCAATTAATCTCTATTACT
>JAIKVS010000088.1 GCA_024685535.1 Oscillospiraceae bacterium
GAGGACTGAACCGGGCTCAAGACCGCAGGCATTTTTGAGCATCTCATAAACGCCGTAGCCTACAGTTCCGAAACCAAGGACTGCTACTTTCATTTGAACTCCTTGCTGTGTCTTTATAATACGGACACATGTATTTTGAATAACGACAGTTTACCATAAGAAGCTTGGATCTGCAATTATGTATAATAAACAAAAATAGACAGACACTGTGGCTAAAATGTATGTATTTAACAAACTGAAGCAATACTGACACAAAGAAAAACGACGTGCTTAAACACGTCGTTTTCATTGGTGGAGAGTGGCGGACTCGAACCGCCGACCTTCCGCGTGTGAGGCGGACGCTCTAACCAGCTGAGCTAACCCTCCGTTTTTTAGCTTACATATGATAACACATGGTAAAACGCAAATCAAGTGAAATTATCAGAGCATCTGTTTTCAGGCAGATTTGAGGGTGCTTCATTCCATATACAATTGATATCATAATCATCTTTTATAAGTATGTCGAATTATTGACTTGCTCGTTAAAAATGCTAAAATATTTTTCAGTAAAAGCACTGATATTGAGGCAAAATGATGAAAAAAATGTATGTTCTGATAGGGAATTATGGCAGCGGCAAGACGGAGCTTGCCATTAATTTTGCGCTCAGAGCTGCAGAGAACGGACGTACAGAACTTCTGGACCTTGATATGGTAAATACATACTTCCGACTTACCGAACCTGGAATTATGGCAAAGATGAAAGAGATCAGGCTCGTATCCCCGAACTTTACCAATTCAAGTGTTGAAACTTTATCACTTCCTGCGGAAGTCCAGTCAGCATTTGCAATGGATTGGGATACGGTCGTTTTTGATGTTGGGGGAGATGCAGCCGGATCGACTGCTCTCGGACGTTACCATCAGGATTTCATGGAGCTTGAAGAAGGTCAGCTTGAAGTGCTGAATGTTATTAACATCCGCAGGCCGCTTTCCGGAACGGTCGATAGGATAATCCGTATCCAGAATGAGATGCAGATCCACTCAAGGCTTAAGATCACCGGAATGATCAACAATACCAACCTTTCCGTTGCAACGACAGCCGCCGAACTCAGAGACGGCTATGAGATGATAAGAGAAGTTTCAGAAAAAACAGGTATCCCTGTTGCATATACTTCCGGCAAAAAGGAATTCCTCGATGCGTTTCTTGCTGAGGGGCACGATCCTGAATATATTGGAACACCTGTCCCGATAGATGTATATATGAAGCGGGACTGGGACAGCTGGGTAAAGAGCGTCTGAATAAGTATCCATCCGCATTAGGCGGTTTTAACGGTTAACACAGTAAACTATTATATTTGAAAAGAGGTTGTTTGCAGAAATGGTAAAAGTCACTATCAATGAACAGATCTGCAAAGGATGCGGTCTTTGCGTAAGAGCCTGCCCGAAGAAAGTGCTTGCTCTGTCGAAGACAAAGCTCAACGCAAAAGGCTATCATCCGGCAGAAGTCGTGGATCAGGAGGCATGTATCGGCTGTGCTTCATGCGGCAGAACATGTCCTGATGTTGCGATAACGATTGAAAGGGATTAAGGAGGGAAAGAACATGGCATTAACATTAATGAAAGGCAGTGAAGCTATAGCAGAGGCTGCCATCCGTGCAGGCGCACGCTTTTTCTTCGGATATCCTATCACTCCGCAGACAGAGATACCTGAATATATGTCTGCCCGTATGCCTGAGATCGGAGGCTGCTATCTTCAGGCTGAAAGCGAAGTGGCTGCTATCAATATGGTTTACGGAGCTGCAGGAACAGGAGCCCGTGTTATCACCTCCTCGTCAAGCCCCGGAGTCAGTCTGAAGCAGGAAGGCATTTCATACTGCGCAGGAGCCCGGCTCCCGTGCGTCATTCTCAACGTTATGAGAGGCGGTCCGGGACTTGGCAGCATCCAGGCTTCTCAGGGCGATTACTTCCAGGCGGTAAAAGGAGGCGGCAATGGTGACTATCACCTTATAACATATGCGCCTTCCTCTATACAGGAAGCTATCGATATCATGCAGTTTGCATATGACAAAGCTGAGAAATACCGTGTACCTGTCCTCTTCCTGGCAGATGGCATCATGTGCCAGATGATGGAACCGGTCGAGATGCCCCCGATGAAAGAGTATAAAGTGGATCCCGAGAAAAAGCCCTGGGCGGCGACCGGTTGGAAACCGGGCGACGATCCGGAAAAGAGAGCGGTTATAAACTCTCTGTTTATCAATACTGAGGAACTTTCAGTCCATAACGACATACTTCAGGCGGGTTATGCTCAGATCCGTGCCAACGAGAAGATGTGGGAGTGCTACAAGACAGAAGATGCAGACTTCATTATAACAGCGTTCGGTACCGTGGCAAGGATAGCAAAATCCGCAGCTGATTCGATGCGTAAGGAAGGCATAAAGGTCGGTGTTTTCCGCCCGATCACTGTATGGCCGTTCCCCTATGAAGAACTGAAGGAAGCAACGAAGAACTGCAAAGCAATACTGGATGTTGAGGCAAACGAAGGACAGATGCTTGAGGATGTCAAGCTGGCAGTGTTGGGCTCCAAACCGACGGAGTACTTCGGACACTGCGGAAGCCTGATGCCTTCTACAACTGAGATCATAGCTAAGATTCACGAAATGATGAAGGAGGGTAAGTAATATGTCAGTCGTATTTCAGAAGACGCCATATCTTACAGACAAACCCTTCCATTATTGCCCCGGCTGCAACCATGGAATTATTCACCGCATCGTAGCGGAATGCCTGGAAGAGTCCGGCATGGAGGGCAATATTGTCGGTGTTGCGCCTGTTGGCTGCTCGGTGTTTGCATATGATTACTTTAATGTGGATATGATGGAAGCGGCGCACGGACGTGCTCCCGCCGTGGCGACCGGCATAAAGCGTGCAAAACCTGATTCGCTTGTATTCACCTATCAGGGCGATGGTGACCTCGCATCCATAGGAACTGCGGAAATAGTGCATGCTGCTCACCGTGGTGAAAAGATCACAACGATCTTCGTAAACAATGCTATCTACGGAATGACCGGCGGTCAGATGGCACCGACAACGCTCATAGGCCAGATCACCACCACATCTCCTTACGGCAGAGATGAAGCCTGGTGCGGCGCACCTATAAAGATGTCCGAAATGCTTGCTGAGATCCCGGATTCATACTATATCGAGCGCTGTGCTGTCAACAACAATGCTAATATCATCAAAACAAAGAACGCCATCAAGAAAGCTTTCAAGTATCAGATGGAAGGCAAGGGCTTCTGCATGATAGAGGTTCTTTCCGCTTGCCCGACGAACTGGGGACTCAACCCTGTTGAGGCGATGAAATGGCTTGAAGAGAATATGATTCCTTATTATCCTCTCGGCGTAAAGAAAGATAAGGGGGCGGAGTGATCATGACTAAGGAATTCGTTTTTGCTGGTTTCGGCGGTCAGGGCATGCTACTGATAGGCAAGTTCCTTGCGATGGCCTGCATGCTGGACGGAAAGCATGTTTCATGGCTGCCGTCATACGGACCTGAAATGAGAGGCGGCACTGCCAACTGCTCTGTTATCATCAGTGACGATCCCGTTGCTTCTCCGATTGTATATGAGGCTGATGTCGTTGTTGCTATGAACCTTCCTTCACTCGATAAATTCGAACATGAAGTGAAACCGGGCGGACTGCTTGTCATCAACAGTTCCATTATCGAGAGAAAATCCGTTCGTGATGACATAACAGTAGTATACTGCGATGCTATGAAGATCGCAGAAGAGGTCAAGAACCCGAAAGGTGCAAACGTTGCTATCCTGGGAGCCATGTTGGCCAAATGCCCGATAGTAGACGTCGATAAGATGGTAGAGGCTATCCGTATCGAGCTTGGAGAAAAGAAAGCCAGATTCCTTGACGGCAACGTCAGAGCCCTGAAGGCAGGAATGGAAGCCGCTGGCTGACAGAAAAGCATTTATGATACAGTCCGGAGTGAGCAGCTCCGGACTGTTTTCAGCTTTAGTCAATCTTGACAAATATTCATTTGCATTTTTGTCGATAAAAACACTGTGCAGTATTTTGTAAAAATAGTATAATACAAAAAAGTTAAATACTTTGAATTAAAGCGGCGAAAACCGCTTTAATTCACGTAAGGAAGTTAGATATCGTTAAAGACAGATCTTCAAAAAACCGGATTCTTGGATGCTGTGCTGCATCCTTGAACATATAAAAGTCAATTCAGGAGGAACAAAAATGAAGAAAATTTTAGCATTGCTTCTTGCCCTGGTAATGGTTTTTGCACTGTGTGCCTGCGGCTCGAAGTCAAGCACCGGCTCTGTGTACTGGCTCAACTTTAAGCCTGAATCAGACGAAGTGCTCCAGAAAGTTGCAAAACTTTATACCGACAAGACCGGTGTGCCTGTAAAGGTAGTTACTGCGGCTTCCGGTACCTACAGCCAGACTCTTACTGCCGAGATGGATAAGAGCACTCCGCCGACGCTGTTTGTTGTCGGTAATGCAAACTCCGTAAAGGACTGGAGTGACTATGTGGTAGATCTCAAAGGAACTCCCATAGCCAATGAACTGAACACCGACGCATATAACCTCTATGATGAAAACGGCAAGCTCGTTTCCATAGGCTACTGCTTCGAATGCTACGGCATCGTTGTTAATCCCGACCATGTTGCTGCTGCAGGTCACAGCATGGATGAACTGAAAAACTTTGCAGGACTGAAAGCCGTTGCCGAGGATATCCATAAAAATGCTGCTTCTCTCGGATTCGATGCTTTCTCTGCTGCAGATATGGATGGAAGCTCATCATGGCGTTATACCGGCCACCTTATAAATCTTGAGTATTATTATGAAGAGCAGGCTTCCGGAGCAAAGTGGACTGAGGCTCCTGCTGCTCTGACAGGCGATTTCTTTGGTAACTTCCGCAATATTTACGATCTTTCCATCAATAACAGCACCACCGATCCCAAGGAGCTTGCAACAGGCGGACATGATCCTGTTAATGAGTTCATTTCCGGGAAATCCACCTTTGTCCTTACAGGTTCCTGGGACTATTCTGCAATCTCCGAGACTGTTCCCAACGCCACTATGATACCTTACTACTGCGGAGTATCCGGCGAGGAGAAGGCAGGACTTAACTGCGGAACTGAAAACTGCTGGGCTGTCAACGCCAAGGCTTCAGAAGCTGACCAGAAAGCCACCATGGACTTCCTGGTATGGTGCGTGACTGATCCCGAAGCTTCACGTCTGCTTGTTGATTCCTTCGGCGCAATGCCTTACAAGAGCGCTGTAGAGTCCACAAATGCGTTTCTTGCTGCTGCCGATGCTTATGCAGCTGCAGGAAACTACGTTATGGACTGGGCGACCAACTATCAGCCGGGTGTTGATGATTACCGCGCTGCTGCAGTCTCGGCTCTGAATGCATACAATGCCGATCAGACTGATGCCAACTGGGAGCAGGTAAAAACTGCATTCATTGACGGTTGGGCTGTTCAATATGTAAAGCAGAACGGATAAAACATTAAGCTTCTGCAGATCCGACAATAATTACTAAAATGCGGAGGCGGGCGATAACGCCTGTCTCCGCATTCCGATTTATATCACTGTCTCTGCCGCATGAAGCCGGGAAGTGAACAAATGAATTCATTAAAAGGAGATGGTTACGTTGAGAAAAGAGCACGTTACCCGCAACTCCCAGATCCGGCAGACAAGACGATGGTCACCATTGTTTCTGGGACCGGTCGTTGCAGCATTTGCAATAGGATTCGTCTGGCCGTTCATTCAGGGCATATACCTTTCCTTCTGCGAGTTTAAACTGATCAAGGATGCCAGATTATCCGGGTTTGGGAATTACCTTAAAGCATTGCAGGATCCTACTTTCAGACATGCTTTCTGGTTCACTGCACTTTTCGCTATCGTATCACTGGTATTAATTAATGTTCTGGCCTTTGCTGTGGCATATGCGCTCACACAGGGAATCAAGGGCAGCAATCTTTTCCGCACGGTGTTCTTCATGCCGAATCTGATCGGCGGAATCGTGCTCGGCTATATATGGTCCATGATATTTGACGGAATTCTGGGCCGTTATGGAACATCGATCGTGATGGATTCCAGATTCGGATTCTGGGGACTTATTATTCTGGTAGGTTGGCAGCAAATAGGTTACATGATGATAATCTATATTGCCGGGCTGCAGGCAGTTCCCGGAGATATGATAGAGGCGGCAAGAATAGACGGTGCAAACAAGTGGCAGACTCTTTTCAAGGTAACTATCCCGAATGTAATGCCTTCGATAACTATCTGCACTTTCCTCGGTCTTACCAACGGATTTAAACTCTTTGACCAGAACCTCGCTTTGACGGGCGGACAGCCGATAATACAGGCAGAGGGTGAATTTGTTAAGACGACGGAAATGCTTGCCCTGAATATCTACAGTACGTTTTATACTTCAAACACGACATCCAAAGGCGTGGCTCAGGCCAAGGCAGTCCTGTTCTTTATTCTTGTCGCGGGTCTCGGTCTGCTCCAGCTCAGTTATACTCGTAAGAGGGAGGTGCAGCAGTAATGAAGGCTTCGCTTTCAGCTGAAAACAGGAGAAAAATGATACTTTCGGTCGTGCTTGCTGTCATATGCATCATATATGTGCTGCCGGTGCTTGCCGTAATCATAAACTCTTTTAAAATAAACACATATGTCAAGACCGATACGTTTGCCATGCCTGCTGGAGAAATGTGGGCTGGGTTTTCAAACTATATCAAGGGAATGACATTCGGCAACTATCCTTTCTGGAAGAGTGTGGTGTACAGCGTTATTATAACAGTACTGTCCACTACACTTATCCTGCTGTTCACTTCAATGGCAGCCTGGTATATTGCGCGTGTCAATTCCATATTTTGCAAGGTCATTTACTTCCTGTGCGTGTTTTCAATGGTTGTGCCTTTCCAGATGGTCATGTTTACGCTATCCAAGACGGCGGATACTCTGCATCTTAATACTCCGTGGACGATACCGGTCGTCTACCTCGGATTCGGAGCCGGTCTCGCGATATTTATGTTCGTGGGATTTGTCAAGTCCATTCCGCTTGCAATAGAGGAGGCTGCATCGATAGACGGCTGCGGTCCGCTGCGTACATTTTTCCTGGTGGTCATGCCGATGCTGAAGCCAACTCTTATCTCCGTCGGTATTCTGGAAATAATGTGGGTCTGGAACGATTATCTTCTCCCGGTGCTTGTGCTGGATATCAATAAATACCGTACCATTCCCATTCACATCCAGTATCTGCAGGGAAGTTACGGCACTGTTGATCTTGGCGCAATGATGGCACTGATTTTCCTTGCGATAATCCCGGTGGTCGTATTCTACCTTACATGCCAGAAGCACATAATAAAGGGTGTTGCCTCAGGCGCAGTCAAAGGTTAAAACTGTTTTTATATTTCGAAGCGCTGACGGATCTAAATAATCCGTCAGCGCTTATGCTTTTCCGACGCAGGTTGTATTATGAGCAGAGATAGTATAAAATCAGTTTAAAAATGGCATGTGTGATCAGGAGGAAGATATGGATGTGGAGACGCTGTGCCCTTTTGATAATTCGGCGTATACCGGTATACCGGACTCAGGCATAACACCTTCAGTTATAGATATTCCAGGTCTGGTTAAACAGCTTGACGCTTTGTATGCGAATAATGATTACGCTTCTGCTGAAAGACTGATCGAAATTGGTATAAGAAAATCTCTCAATGCCGGTGATTGGAGAAGCAGGCTTTCGCTTATAAGTGAACAGCTTGGACTTTTCAGAAAGACTATGGAAAAAGAAAAAGCATTGAAAGCTGTCAGCGAGGCACAGGAACTGATCGGAGAGCATTTTATGGGAAGGACCGTTTCAGGAGCGACAGTTCTGCTCAATGCTGCAACGACCTTGAAATGCTTCGGGGATGCGAAAGGATCTATTCCGGTGTTCGAACATGTGCTGTCTGTTTATTCGGAAAACCTTGATCCTCATGATTACCGTATCGCCGGACTTTATAACAACATGGCTCTTTCCCTTGAGGATACAGGAGAATTTGAGAAGGCCGAGAGACTGTTCAAAATGGCGATAAAGCTGCTCCAGTCGCTTGAGGATACGAATAATGATCTGGCTGTTACCTGGTGCAATCTCGCGGAGTTATACTATTCACTGAACAATGAAGATGAGAGAGTGTCTGAATGCATGGAAAAAGCGGGAGAGTGCCTGCTGGATCCCGAACTGAAGCATGATGGGTATTTTGCATTCACAGCCGGTAAATGCCTCCCGCTGTTTGATGGCTTCGGTTTCTTTTATTATGCTTCACTGCTGAGGAAAATGCTGGAGGAAACAAATGGCATTCATTGATGAGGCAAGATTACTGTATGAGGACAGAGGCAGGGAAATGATACATGCCCTGCTTCCCGAATATGAAGGGTTAATTGCTGTAGGCCTTGCAGGGCACGGATCCGAGTGCTTCGGTTTTGATGATGGGATATCACGGGATCATGATTTTTATCCGGGATTCTCTGTTTGGATAGATGATAAGACGGATGAGACGGCAGGTGTGGAGATATCCCGTGTATATCGAGCTATCTGCGGAAGGAATGTGAGTGAGAGATCAGCACTTGCGGATAATGCAAGAGGGGTTCACAGGATCAGAGATTTTTATTCAAGATATACCGGATCTGCGGGTGCGCCTGAAACGTGGGAACAATGGTTGTTTGTCCCGGAATATGCCCTGGCTGAGGCTTCTAACGGACAGGTGTGGAGAGATGATCTCGGAAAATTCAGCAGGGAAAGAGAGATTATACTTAACGGGATGCCTGAAGATGTAAGGAAAAAGAAGATTGCGGCGAGAGCGGTAAAAATGGCTCAGTCCGGTCAGTATAACTTCAAAAGATGCCTTGATCACGGGCAGGAGGGCGCAGCAGCGCTCGCCATTGCGGAATTCGTACAGACTGCCTGCAGCATGATATATCTTCTTAACAAAAAGCACATGCCGTATTATAAATGGGCATTCAAAGGTATGGAGAATCTTCGAAGACTCGGTGATATGAAAGATGCGCTTGAGTTTCTGCTGACCGGTGAACAGGACAAGGACGGAAAATTGATAAAGGTCGGTGTAATAGAGGATATATGTGCCGGGATAATCAGGGAGATGAAGAAACAGCACCTGACGGATGTCGATTCTGATTATATGGAGCCGCATGCCTTTTCTGTCATGGAGCATATAGATAATGTCCAAATAAGATCTCTCCATGTTATGGAAGGCTGAAGACCGTTGTAAGGAGATATTGAATGAAACTAAGATGGCTTGGCCATGCCTGCTTTGAAATAACGCATAATGACTATACCGTTGTTATCGATCCATATAACAGCATGTATACTGCAGGCTATCCTGTGCTGAAGGTGAAAGCTGATAAGCTTCTGGTGAGTCATGAACATTATGGACATAATTATCGTGAAGGCGTCATACTCTCGGGACGCCCGGAATCAGACTGCCCGTTTGAGATAAGCACTTTGAGGGTTGACCATGACAGCGTGGGAGGAATAATGAGAGGAACCTGCCTTATCCACATCCTTGAAGCTGAAGGACTTAAAGTCGCACATATGAGCGATATCGGGACCAGGCTCAACGGCGGAGAGATAAGCAGGCTGTTTGGTGCAGATGCGATTATGGTTACAGCCGGAAGCTGTACTGGCCTTCCGTCTCAGGAAGTATGGAGAATGACTGATGAACTGTATCCGAAGGCAATCGTTCCGATGCATTACAGGTTTGGCAATTACGGTCCGCGGAGACTGGAACATATCGAAAACCTTATCAATTACTTTGAAGCACCTGAAATGATACATTACTATGACGCAGACTCTATTATGATAGATGAAAACACAGAACCTCAGGTCGCAGTACTCAAGTATAAAGGCTAAAAACTTATTTACACTTCAGGCGATTTGTGCTACTCTAAAACTTATAAAAAGGCAATTCCCACACTAATCATATAAAAGAAAGGATGAAGAAAATGGTTGATTATGCAGAGAGAATGAAAGAGATCAAGGCCTCTGCCATACGTGAACTCCTCGCGCTTACAAAGAAGCCGGAGATTATTTCCTTTGCCGGCGGACTTCCTGCACCGGATCTTTTCCCGGTAGCTGACCTTAAGAAGGCAACTGACGCTGTATTTGACGAAGCCGGCAAGACCATCCTTCAGTACGGTGAAACTGCCGGCTGGGCTGAGCTGAGAAAGCATATTGCAGCCCGTATGCTTAAAAGAAATCAGATAGTAACTGACCCGGACAATGTCATCCTGACTGCTGGAAGCCAGCAGGGCCTTGACTTCATAGGTAAGCTGTTCCTTAATGAGGGCGATGTTGTACTGATGGAAAGCCCCTCATATCTTGGCGCCATCAATGCTGTAAAGCCATATCTGCCTAATTTCGTTGAAGTTCCCACTGATGGTGACGGACTTATCGTTGAGGAACTTGAAAGGATCCTCCAGACCACAGACAGAGTTAAACTTATTTATGTGATCCCAGACTTCCAGAACCCGAGCGGACGTACCTGGCCTCTTGAGAGAAGGAAGAAATTCATGGAAGTCATAACCAAATATGAGATCCCGGTGATCGAAGATAACCCGTACGGCGATCTCCGTTTCTATGGCGAGTTCCTCCCTGCACTCAAGACCATGGATACTAAAGGTCTTGTGATGTACTTGGGCACATTCTCAAAGATCCTTTCTCCCGGTATGCGAATCGGCTGGATCTGCGCAAACAATGCCTATATCGACAAGCTGAACCTTATAGCTCAGGGAGCAGTTCTCCAGACTGCTACTTTTACCGCGGCTATCGTATCCAAATACCTCGATATGTTCGATGTGGATGAGCATATTGCCCGTATCCTCCCAGTCTATAAGCACAGTTGCGACCTTATGATCTCTACCATGGATGAATGCTTCCCGGAAGAGGCTGTGTTTACAAGGCCTGACGGCGGTCTTTTCACCTGGGTAGAACTGCCGGACTACATTGATACAAAGGTCATGGCGTCTCAGGCGATGGAGAAAAAGGTCGCATATGTTCCCGGTGAAGGCTTTTTCCCGAACGGCGGCAACAACCACTGCATGCGCCTGAATTACTCAAAAGAGCCGGATGACAGGATAGTCACCGGTGTTAAAATCCTTGGCGAAGTCATAAAGAACAACCTTAAATAAGAAACTGTAAAGAGATTGAGTCCGTACCGATTATTTAAACGGTACGGGCTTTTTTTTATTCAGTTTTGATAGCTGACAGATTTCTGCTTGACATAATATTTCAAAAAAGCTAAAATAAATCGGTTAATATGATGAGGGATATTGGGGAAATCCCCTTGAAATATTACTTTCAGTTTCGATGGGCAGTATATCCGTTCCAATAGCTGGAGGATATAGATGCATATTTGAAAAACCACCACATAATTCTAAACAGAATGGAGGTGTGTTTTCTATGCCATTGCCACCAAATTTATGGATATGGATTATTCTTATAGCGGCCGCTGCTGTTATAGGCTTCTTTTTAGGAATTACATACAGAAAAAAAGTCGCCGAGCGTGAGATAGCCAGCGCGGAGGAAGAAGCAAAACGTATTATAAATGAATCAATAAAGAGTGCCGAAAGTAAAAAGAGAGAGGCCCTTGTTGAGGCAAAGGAAGAAATACACAGGAATCGCGCGGAATTTGACCGCGAAGTAAAGGAGCGCCGTTCAGAACTGCAGAAGCAGGAGCGCCGCCTTCAGCAGAAGGAGGAGAATCTGGACAAAAAGACCGATGCTGTCGAAAAGAAAAATGAGGCGCTTGCCGTGAAGATCGCTGCGGCAGAGGCCCACCAGCAGGAGATAGCACAGGTCAAGAAGGCTCAGCTCGAAATGCTCGAGAAGATTTCGGGGCTGTCTGTCGACGAGGCGAAAGCCTACCTTATCGCTACTGTTCGTGATGATGTTACCCACGAGATGGCGGTCAAGGTTAAAGAGATTGAGAATCAGTATAAAGAAGAGGCAGATGATAGAGCGCGCGAAATAATAGCTACAGCGATTCAGCGCTGTGCTGCGGATCATGCCAGTGAGATCACCGTTTCTGTCGTTCCACTCCCCAATGACGACATGAAAGGCCGTATAATAGGACGTGAGGGAAGAAACATCCGCAGCATAGAAATGCTGACCGGCTGTGACCTCATAATCGATGATACTCCCGAAACCATTACGGTATCCGGCTTTGATCCGGTCCGCCGTGAAGTGGCAAGACTGGCGCTTGAAAAGCTTATTCAGGACGGGCGTATACATCCTGCTCGGATTGAGGAAATGGTTGCCAAAGCCCAGAAGGAAGTCAATGCGACTATCAAGGCTGAAGGCGAGAGGGCGATATTTGAGACAAATATCCACGGTCTGAACCCCGAGATAGTAAAGCTTCTCGGTCGTATGAAGTATCGTACCAGCTACGGTCAGAATGTACTGAATCACTCTATCGAAGTTTCCCATATTGCCGGCTTGCTGGCTTCAGAGCTCGGAGCCGATGTCGCAACGGCTAAGAGGGCAGGTCTGCTTCACGACCTCGGCAAAGCGATAGATCATGAAGTTGAAGGCAGCCATGTGACCATCGGCGTCGATCTGGCCAGGAGATATAAGGAATCTGAGGAAGTTATTCATGCCATTGAGGCACACCACGGCGATGTTGAACCGCATACTCTTGTCGCATGTCTCGTTCAGGCTGCGGACGCTATCTCAGCATCCCGTCCCGGCGCAAGACGTGAAAATATTGAAAACTATGTAAAACGTCTTGAAAAGCTGGAAGAGGTTTCAAAGAGCTTCCCGGGGATAGACAGCTGCTATGCCATCCAGGCCGGTCGTGAGATTCGTATAATGGTGAAGCCTGAGGAGGTAAGCGAGGATCAGATGGTCCTGTTGGCGAGAGATATTGCCAAGAAGATCGAAGAAGAGCTTACCTATCCCGGACAGATCAAAGTTCACGTCCTTCGTGAGACAAAAGCTGTGGATTACGCTAAATAACAAGTGTTTTCCGTATAAAAACGATCAAAAACAGCCTGATATGTTCAGGCTGTTTTTTGATCGGGAAACAGGTCATGCTTAAAAAACTTGACTAACTGTATCCATAACTATTATACTTCGACAGGAATCCATTTGAGCTGACATCAGAAAAGAGAGTTATATGGATATTTTTGATGTGATATCTCTTCTCGGCGGACTTGCCATGTTCCTTTACGGAATGCGCCTGATGGGGGATTCACTTAAGGAAAATTCATCCGGCGCCCTTAAGCGGGCAATGGAAAAAGTCACTAACAGCCACCTGAACGCGTTCATACTGGGCATGCTTGTCACTGCTCTTATCCAGTCCTCCACTGCAACGATCGTTATCACGGCCGGTCTGGTCGGCGCCGGTATCCTCACGCTGCACCAGTCTTTAGGCATTATAGTTGGTGCTAATGTCGGCACGACAGTGACCGGACAGATCATAAGACTGCTGGATATAAACTCATCAGGAACGACATGGCTTCGGTTTTTCCAGCCCTCCACCCTTGCTCCGATAGCGCTTGTGATCGGCATGGTGCTTATCATGGGCGGTTTCATCAAAAATTCAAAGTCGATCGGGAATATAGCGATCGGCTTCGGAGTTCTGTTTTCCGGCCTCCTCAATATGACTGGAGCGGTCGATTCGCTGGCACAGTCCGGAGTTGTTGAGGAATTGTTCGCCAATCTTGGTGAAAACCCGTTTATTGCATATGTTACCGGCGCAGGCGTTGCATTCGTGCTCCAGAGCTCCTCGGCTGCTGTGGGCATAATGCAGGCATTCTCAGCATCCGGGCTGCTTCCCTTCAAATCTATTTATACGCTGATAGTGGGCATTTATCTCGGTGACTGCGTAACTACGGCGATCGTGTGCTCTATCGGGGCAAAGGCGGACGCAAAAAGAGTGGGTCTGGTACATATCATATTTAACCTGAGCAAGACTGTTCTCGTACTTCTCGGTGTAACAGCTGCGCATTATTTCGGCCTGCTCGACAGCCTGTGGGAGCGGCCCGTGAATTCAGGTATAATCGCAAATACCAACACTATCTTCAACCTTACATGTTCCCTGTGCCTCCTGCCCTTGCTGAATGTCTATGAAAAACTCAGCCGCCGCATGATCAGGGATGATATTGAACCGGAAGAAAAGTACAAAGAGGTTCTGGACGCCCTGAATCCCAGCTTTTTCGACACCCCGGCTCTCGCCTTGAGAAGCTGCTATCAGCTTTTGCTCACGATGTTCCGTGCTGCTCGTAACAATGTGGATAAATCATTCCAGCTGCTTGACAAATATGATGAGTCGCTCCATCAGGAGATCCTGGCAGAAGAGGAAAACATAGACAAACTCACAGACCGTGTCAGCCGCTATACGGTTGAGCTTCTTCCGCATCTTCGTCTTGAGCAGCATGTTGTCATACTGAACCAGTATTATAAGGTAACAACCGAATTTGAAAGACTTGGTGACCACGCTGTGAATATCGCTGAGATTGGGGCGAATCTGTCAAATACAGGAACCGCCTTTTCGCAGACGGCGATCGATGAGATTGGAGTTATCGTTGAAGCAATTGCGCAGATTCTGGATGAAACTGAAAAGACTTTTCAGAATCGTGATGTGAAAGCTGCGCATGAGATTGAACCGATCGTCCAGATCGTTGGCGAGTTGATAACTGTCCTGAAACGCAACCATCTGCGCCGCATGAGTCTGGGACAGTGTTCCATGTATGCGGATATAAGCTTCACAAATCTGATGGTAGAATTGCATCGTATCGCTGCAGTATGTTCAAACGTCGGTGTCGCAACGGTGGTTCGTATAAATCCGGAACTTGCCGATCATGAACATCTTTACTTTGAAAGCCTTCATGACGGTGGCGACGAGGAGTTCAATGCCGCCTATGAGGAAGCTCATGAAAAATATTTTTCACGGCTTGCAGTTGCTGACCATATGATGCCTGCTGAGATGCCTGGAGTTATATATGCGGAACCTGATCTGGAAGAGAGCTTTTAAATAGACTTCGATTGATAAGATAAAAATGCACAAGACCTCTGATCATTATGATCAGAGGTCTTGTGCTGGTGCGAGAGAGGAGACTTGAACTCCCACGTCGGTCGACACACGCCCCTCAAACGTGCCTGTCTACCAGTTCCAGCACTCTCGCATATATCACCGGATTGCGTCATCCGCATTTAAGGAAGCCTTACAATCGCAGCGGCACTTCTAGAGTGCATCGGTTATTATATGTATTTTGATATGGTTTGTCAAGGATTATTTTCGAGTATTGAGATACCTCTGTTTTTATCCTGCCTGAGAACTGAGTAGAACAGCACTATAAGTATTAGCATAGAAATAATGAGAGCGCAGGCTCCCCACCTCATAAGGAGAAGGTAGTGCATGTTCAGATAGGCGTAATAGGCAAGAAATGAGGCAAACAGAGTAAGGATCGCACACGGAGCACTTTGCGGAACAATGAAAGCAAGGCAGAGCGTAAGTATATCTGCAGGGAAAAAGTATCTGTCATGCATCCTAGGAAGCAGAAACGGAATGCCTGTGGAAAACAAGGCAGCTGATATTACTATGCTTTTAGAAGAGAGACTGTGCCTATATATGAAGCATACCAGAATTACGGCGAACATAAAAAGAAAGGCAAGAGCGATACCGATGTTCGTCATAAGCACCGGTTCAGCTGGAGCAGCTTTGTGATCCCAGAAGGAAAAAACGGAGGGAGAATTATAGTTCAGGCCTGTGCCGATCGAGTCCATCTGCCCAAAATAAAGCCCAACGGTGTCGATAAACGGTCTTCCCAGCAAAACTGCCGGGAGTACTGCAGCGATGTAAGTTATAGGGAAAAAAGCAATGTGCTTCCAATTGATTTTTCCTTTGATAAGGAGGACAGCATATACCGGCATGATAAAGACTGCCTGAAGTTTGAAACTGAAACTGAGGGCGATGCATACCATGCTTCTTATGGGTTTATCACTGAGAGCACAGTAAATGCCGAGAAGAGCAAGCGATGTATAGATGCTGTCGCATTGCCCCCAGTAAGCTCCGTTAAGTATCACGGTTGGCCAGAGGAGCACTGCGGAAAAAGAGCATATACGAAGCCATTTGTTATCGCTGAACAGTGAAACTGTCATGCAGACAGAGTATGCAAGTATTATATCAAAGAAAATGCTGAATGATTTTATGAGATAAATATCCTTTACAGGCAGGTAGGAGAAAAGGGCAAGAAAATACAGATACGGGATATTGTAATTTCCTATCTGATCCTTCATCGCGGAAAAGCCGCCGTTGTCAGCGAACCATTTTACCCAGCGGCTCAGAAAATCCTGATAGTCTGCAGTTTCGTATGGCAGAAGATAATAGCGAACCAAAAATGCAGCACATATCAGCGGAACGGCGAGCAGCAAATGTACAGTCTTTGATATGGAATCTGTGAGGTAAAGAAGGAAGAACGCGAAAACAGCTTCAATAAGGGTAATAATAATCGGGAAATACATATCCGTTTGCCTCTGATAATAAAAAAAGCGGTCATAGACCGCATATTAATGTTGACATTAATAAATACAAATGTTAAAATAATTTGCTATGTGTACAAAAAGGAGGATATATTCTCCTCCTTTATAACAAACTTATTTTAGCATCCGATCCCATTTTTTTCAACTCCCGGTATATATAAATTATAAACGCATCCGGGCGTTCAACTTCCGATTACCTGATAAGGAGAATGCAGGAATGTCACAGACAGTCAAGGAAAAACAGTACGGGAAAACAAAGAGGATGAGCTTCGCCAGGACGGAAGAGATCCGCGATATGCCTAACCTTCTTGAAATACAGAAGAGCAGCTATCAGTGGTTCCTCAATACAGGATTGCGCGAAGTGTTCAGAGATACCGAAGCCGTAACGGATTATTCGGGGAATCTCGAGCTCAGTTTCGTTGATTACTCAATGAATGATGAGGGGAAGTATTCCATTGAGGAATGTAAGGCCAGAGATACTACATATGCCGCTCCCCTTAAGGTGAGAGTTCGTCTTCGCAATAAGGAAACCGAGGAGATCAAGGAGCAGGATATCTTCATGGGTGATTTCCCACTCATGACGCCATCCGGTACATTCGTAATAAATGGAGCGGAGCGTGTTATAGTATCTCAGATGGTCCGCTCACCCGGAGTTTATTTCGAGGTTACTTCGGATAAGTCGCTGAACAGTCTCTATGCTGCTACCGTGATCCCGTATCACGGTGCGTGGCTCGAGTATGAGACCGATGTCAACGATGTGTTTTATGTCCGCATTGACAAAAACAGGAAACTCCCCATTACGTGGCTCCTTAAGGCCATGGGAGCATATAAGGAAGACATGCCTGCCACATGGCTCAGTTGCATTCCTGCAAATGAGACCGTTGTAGGTGCAGTCACCAGTGAAAGGCTCAAGGAGATCTTCTGCAACGATGCACGTATCGTATCCACTCTCGATAAGGACACGGCAGTCAGCCGCGAGGAATGTCTCATAGAGATCTACCGTAAGCTCCGTCCGGGAGACCCTCCCACAGTAGAGTCATCTGAGACTCTGCTCGAAGGTCTGTTTTATGATCATCGCCGTTACGATATTTCTGCAGTCGGACGCTATAAATTCAATAAGAAACTGGCTCTTTATCCGCGAATTGTCGGATTTGAGCTGGCAGAGCCTGTAATCGATCCTGCGACAGGCGAGATCATTGCCGAAGCCGGAGAGACCGTCAGCAAGGAAAAGGCCAAAGCTATCGACAGTTGCGGTGTGCTTGATGTTTTCCTCTCTGTCGGCGGAACAAAAGTCCGTGTTTTCTCCAACGGTATGGTGGATATGGCTCATTTCGTGGATTTTGATCCTGCAGAATGCGGAGTATCGGAAAAAGTTCGCTGGATAATACTCAGCAGCCTCATGGAACAGTATGAAGGCGAAGCGCTGAAGGAAGCTGTAAGAAACAATATCGATCTCCTTATTCCACGCCATATAATAGCTGATGATATTTTCGCATCTGTCAACTATCTCAATGGCATTGCCCATGGAATAGGGTCTGCAGATGATATCGACCATCTCGGAAACCGCCGTGTCCGCTGTGTGGGAGAACTTCTCCAGAACCAGTTCCGTATAGGTTTTTCGCGCATGGAGCGTGTGATCCGTGAGAGGATGACGCTTCAGGATCTGGATATTGTAACTCCCCAGAGCCTGATCAATATCCGCCCTGTGACTGCGGCGATAAAGGAGTTCTTCGGCTCCAGCCCTCTGAGCCAGTTTATGGATCAGACGAACCCGCTTTCCGAACTGACCCATAAACGCCGTATGTCCGCACTCGGCCCCGGAGGTCTCTCACGCGAACGTGCAAGCTTTGATGTCCGAGATGTTCATTACAGCCATTACGGACGGCTTTGCCCGATAGAAACCCCTGAAGGCCCGAACATCGGACTTATAAGTTACCTTGCTTCCTATGCGCGCGCAAATAAGTACGGCTTCCTTGAGACTCCGTACCGCAGAATAGATAAGCCCACCGGCAGGCTCACCGATGAGGTCGAATACATGACTGCCGATAAAGAAGATGAGTTCATAGTCTGTCAGGCAAGTGAGCCTGTGGATGAAAACGGCTATCTCATCAACAAGCGTGTCATCTGCCGCCACAGGAACGATACTATAGAAGTAAACCGTGAAGAAGTCGATTATATCGATATTTCTCCTAAGATGATGGTTTCCATCGCTACTGCGATGATCCCGTTCCTCGAAAACGACGACGCAAACCGTGCACTGATGGGTGCTAACATGCAGCGACAGGCAGTTCCCCTTATGACCACTGAAGCCCCGATCGTTGCGACCGGCATTGAGCACAAGTGCGCTATCGACTCCGGCGTATGTGTGATAGCGGAAGGCGAAGGCGTTGTTACCAGAGTGGATTCCTGCAACATCACCGTCAGATATGATGACGGCAATATAAAGGATTATAATCTTATAAAGTTCTCCCGCTCCAACCAGGGCACATGCTTCAATCAGAGGCCTGTGGTCGTTCCCGGAGAGAGAGTCAGTGAAGGCAGTGTTCTTGCCGATGGACCGAGCACAGCTGATGGTGAACTTTCCCTCGGAAAGAATATCCTTGTCGGTTACATGAACTGGGAAGGCTATAACTATGAAGACGCAATCCTGCTCAACGAGCGCCTTGTCATGGATGATGTTTTCACATCGATCCATATAGAGGAATACGAGTGCAATTCCCGCGACACCAAGCTCGGACCCGAGGAGATCACAAGAGATATCCCCGGTGTCGGCGATGACGCTCTCAAGTATTTGGATGAGCGTGGAATCATTATGATCGGTGCCGAAGTGACTGCTGGAGATATACTCGTCGGGAAGGTTACACCTAAGGGCGAGACCGATCTGACTGCCGAGGAGAGACTGCTCCGTGCAATATTCGGAGAAAAGTCAAGAGAAGTCAGGGATACTTCCCTTAAGGTACCTCATGGCGAGAGTGGCATTGTTGTTGACGTTAAGGTCTTTACCCGTGAAAACGGAGACGAGATGTCTCCAGGAGTCAGCGAAGTCGTTCGTGTTTATATCGCTCAGAAAAGGAAGATCTCTGTCGGCGATAAGATGGCCGGACGTCACGGTAACAAGGGTGTTGTCTCCCGCATCCTTCCGCGTGAGGATATGCCTTATCTTCCGGATGGTACCCCGCTCGACATCGTTCTTAACCCCCTCGGTGTTCCGTCACGTATGAATATCGGACAGGTGCTTGAAGTCCATCTTGGCTATGCAGCTCAGGCTCTTGGCTGGAAGGTCGCTACCCCTGTCTTTAACGGAGCCACAGAAACAACTATCAGGAATACGCTGAAATCTGCAGGTCTCCGTGAAGACGGAAAGAGTGTTATGTATGATGGCCGTACCGGCGAAAAGTTCGATAATGACGTTACTGTCGGCTGGGTCTACTTCCTGAAACTGCATCATCTCGTAGATGACAAGATACATGCCCGCTCGACCGGACCATACAGCCTTGTTACTCAGCAGCCGCTTGGAGGCAAAGCCCAGTTTGGTGGACAGCGCTTCGGTGAAATGGAAGTCTGGGCTCTTGAAGCTTACGGTGCAGCCTATACGCTTCAGGAGATCCTGACGGTAAAATCCGACGATGTTACCGGAAGAGTCAAGACCTATGAAGCTATAGTTAAGGGGAACAACATCCCACAGCCGGGCGTTCCCGAGAGCTTTAAGGTCCTTGTAAAGGAACTTCAGAGTCTCTGCCTTGATGTAAAGGTCCTTGACAAGGGCGGTAACGAGATCGAACTCAAGGATGATGAGGATGAAGATCTTGTGCCGGGCTTCAAAGATGAGGAATTCGTCTCAGCAAGTGACGATGAGTTCGAATCCGAGGGATACAGCATCGAAAATGTTCCGGAGGATGAGTTCGATTCAGATTATTCTGATGATTACAGTGAGGAGGATATGTAATGAGCTACGCACCTTTTGACGCTATTCAGATAGGTATAGCCTCCCCTGAGCAGATCCTTTCTTGGTCATACGGAGAGGTCAAGAAACCTGAAACTATAAACTACCGTACACTTAAGCCGGAACGTGACGGTCTGTTCTGCGAGCGCATTTTCGGACCTACCAAGGATTGGGAGTGCCACTGCGGCAAATACAAGAAGATACGCTACAAAGGCAAGATTTGTGACAGATGCGGAGTCGAAGTCACCCGCAGCAAAGTCCGCCGTGAGCGTATGGGGCATATTGAGCTCGCAGCTCCGGTGTCTCACATATGGTATTTCAAAGGAATTCCGAGCCGTATGGGACTCATGCTTGACCTTACGCCCAGATATCTTGAAAAGGTACTGTACTTTGCTAGCTATATCGTTATAGATCCGGGCTATACTCCTCTTCAGCGCTGCCAGATACTCACGGAGCGTGAATATCGTGATATGCGAGAGAAGTATGAGGATGATTTCAAGGCAGGGATCGGCGCTGAAGCAATAAAAGAGCTTCTCCAGCAGATAGACCTTGACGAGCTTTCAGAGCAGCTCCATGCTGAACTTGAAAAGGCCAGCGGTCAGAAGAAGGCAAAGCTGGTAAAGCGCATCGAATGTGTTGAAGCATTCCGGCAGAGCGGCAACAGGCCGGAATGGATGATAATAGATATACTCCCGGTAATTCCGCCTGAGATACGGCCGATGGTCCCGCTGGACGGCGGCAGATATGCCACGAGCGATCTTAACGATCTTTACCGCAGAGTTATCAACAGGAATAACCGTCTCAAGAGGCTTCTGCAGCTAAACGCCCCCGATATCATCGTAAGAAATGAGAAGCGCATGCTGCAGGAAGCAGTTGACGCACTAATCGACAATGGCAGGCGCGGACGTGCTGTTACCGGAGCAAACTCAAGAGCACTCAAGTCACTCTCAGATATGCTCAAGGGCAAACAGGGAAGGTTCCGTCAGAACCTTCTCGGAAAGCGCGTTGACTATTCTGGACGTTCCGTTATTGTCGTTGGTCCAGATCTTAAGATTTATCAGTGCGGTGTGCCTAAGGAGATGGCGATCGAGCTATTCAGACCTTTCGTAATGAAGAAGCTTGTTGATGACGGCGATGCTAATAACATCAAATCTGCAAAGAAGATGGTCGACCGTCAGAATGACAAGGTCTGGGATGCATTGGAATATGTCATAAAGGAGCACCCTGTTCTGCTAAACCGTGCTCCGACCCTTCACCGCCTCGGTATCCAGGCGTTTGAGCCTATACTTGTTGAAGGCCGCGCACTTCGTCTGCACCCTCTGGTCTGCACAGCTTATAATGCTGACTTCGACGGCGACCAGATGGCCATCCATGTTCCGCTGTCTGCAGAAGCTCAGGCTGAAGCGAGAATACTTATGCTCTCTGCAAATAACCTCCTCCGTCCTCAGGACGGTCATCCTGTTACCGTTCCTACACAGGATATGATTCTCGGATCTTATTACCTGACGATGGAGCGCATAGGAAAAGAAGAGAAAGGTGCAGAGCAGGTGCTCGTTGACGATCCGGGTGAGACTGGACTGACTTCAGGCGCTGTCTATGACGGCGATGTCGTTTATGAGACCAATCTGAAAGCCAAAGGCAGCGGACTTACCCCTGCAACATATAAATCTCTCCTCTGCTATCGTGATGCCAATGAAGCCATTATGGCATACAATGAAGGAGATGTCGGCCTTCATGCGCCTATCCGTCTTCGCGTGACAAAGACCTTTGACGGCGTCGAAATGCAGAAGGTGATAAATACCACTGTTGGCCGCATCATTTTCAATGAACCGATCCCTCAGGATCTGGGATACGTCGACCGTACCGATCCTGATAAAGCATTCAGGTTTGAGATAGACTTTCAGGTAGGCAAGAAGCAGCTTGGAGATATCATTGACCGCTGCATACAGAAATACGGCTTTACGATTTCTGCTGAGGTGCTGGACAGTATCAAGGCTATGGGATATAAGTATTCTACAAAGGGAGCCATCACCATATCAGTTGCAGACATGACGGTTCCTGATCTGAAGAGAGAGCTCATTTCCAGAACTGAGAACGAGGTCATCGATATCGAGCGACAGTACAAGCGCGGTTATATCACTGATGATGAGCGTTACCGCCTTGTCGTTCAGGAGTGGGAAAAGACTACTAAGGATGTTACGGATGCACTTCAGGATTGCCTTGATGAATTCAATCCAATCTATATGATGGCAAACTCCGGGGCCCGTGGCTCAATGAACCAGATACGTCAGCTTGCAGGTATGCGCGGACTTATGGCTAATACCTCTGGTAAAACTATAGAGATCCCAATCAAGTCAAATTTCCGTGAAGGTCTCTCTGTTCTTGAATACTTCATATCCACCAGGGGCGCCAGAAAAGGCATGGCAGATACTGCTCTCCGTACTGCAGACTCCGGTTACCTCACACGCCGAATGGTAGATGTTTGCCAGGATGTCATCATCCGTGAGCGTGACTGCGGGACCGACGAGGGCGTATGGGCTTCTGAGCTCTACGAGAAAGGTCAGCTGATAAAGGACTTCGCAACCGCCATCAACGGCAGATTCCCGGCTGCGCCTGTTACGGATCCTGCAACAGGAGAGATCCTGTTTGATACCGACCATATGCTTCTTGCTGAGGATGCAGCTTTCCTTGAAAGCCGCGGGATCCACAGAGTTTATATCCGCAGCGTTCTTACATGCAATGCAATACATGGTGTTTGCTCTAAGTGCTATGGCGTGAATCTTGCCACAGGCAGACCGGTCAATGCCGGCGAGGCAGTCGGCGTTATAGCTGCACAGTCTATCGGTGAACCCGGAACTCAGCTCACGATGCGTACCTTCCATACAGGCGGTGTTGCCGGTGATGATATAACTCAGGGTCTTCCCCGTGTCGAAGAACTATTCGAAGCAAGAAAACCGAAGAGAATGGCGGTCCTTTCAGAAATCTCCGGTACAATTTCCATCGAGGAGGAGAAGAAAGGCGCAATTTATGCCATTACCGTGACTAACGAGGAGGAAGGCGAGACCAGAGTCTATAAGGTCACGCATAACTCCAGCATCCTTGTACATAACGGAGATCATGTTGACAGAGGACAGGAGCTCACCTCAGGCGCACTCAATCCACATGATGTGCTTGCAATCCGCGGTGTAAACGATGACGAGTTTGGTCGTCAGGGCGTTCGCAGCTATATAACAAGGGAAGTTCAGAAGGTCTACCGTCAGCAAGGCGTCGATATCAACGACAAGCACATCGAAGTAATCGTGCGTCAGATGATGCGCAAGGTGAGAGTAGAGGACGCCGGTTCCACGAGCCTTCTTTCCGGGGCTAATGCAGATATTTCGCAGATCCGTGAAGAGAACAGAAAGATAGCCGAGCGTCAAGCAGCAGGAGAAGAGGGACTTTCCAAAGCCACCTACACACAGCTGCTTATGGGTATCACCAAGGCATCTCTTGCAACCGACAGCTGGATGTCCGCAGCCTCGTTCCAGGAGACCACAAAAGTACTGACAGATGCTGCCATCAAGGGCAAGATAGATCATCTTATAGGCTTGAAAGAGAACGTTATCATAGGTAAACTCATTCCTGCCGGCAGCGGACTTGAAATGTACCGCGAGTTCGAGGATGAGACCGATGACAGCGCTTCAGATGAAGTTGAATATGTAGATCTGTCAGCACTGGTCGGTAAAACAAACGCTCTTTGATCCTTTTATTAAATGAACAAAAACGGAGCCTGAAAAGGTTCCGTTTTTGGCTTTTTGGAGCAGTCAAAAATTCTGTTTTTTTAACAAATTTTCTTGACTAAGTTTGTGACATGTGCTAAAATCATCAACTGCGTGGCCTTATTGCGCCCTTTTTCAGAAAAGCATGCCGTAAGCCACCTAAATCCCTCTTTTATTTGGGAGGGTAATCGATCATTTAAGAAAGGAGGAAAAAAATGCCGACCTTTAACCAATTGGTGAGAAAAGGCAGGGAGAAAGTCACATACAAGTCCACATCACCTGCAATGCAGAAGGGCTTGAATACTCTGAAAAACAGAGAGACTAACCAGAGTTCTCCGCAAAAGAGAGGAGTTTGCACGGCTGTCCGTACTTCCACTCCTAAGAAGCCTAACTCTGCTCTGCGTAAAATCGCCCGTGTGCGTCTCACTAATGGATACGAAGTCACCGCATACATTCCCGGTATCGGCCACAATCTGCAGGAGCACTCTGTTGTTATGATCCGTGGCGGCCGTGTAAAGGACCTTCCTGGTGTCCGTTACCACATCATCCGTGGTACTCTCGATGCTCAGGGCGTTGCCAATCGTATGCAGGGTCGTTCCAAGTACGGCGCAAAGAGACCTAAAGCTGCTAAAAAGAAATAATCCGAACAGCGGCAAATAAGCCCTGTCGTTTATCATATAAATGAGATAAACCTCGGGGCGCAGACGGTACTGACTGGAGTCAGTCCCGAGTACCTGTGAATCCATTTTTTAATGAAGGAGGGAAGAAACGTGCCCAGAAGAGGTAATGTTCCCAAGAGAGAAATATTGCCTGATCCTATGTATAACAGCATTCTGGTGACAAAGCTCATCAACGGCGTTATGCTGGACGGCAAGAAGGGTGTCGCACAGAAGGTAGTCTACGGAGCCTTCGACATCATTAAGGAAAAGACCGGAAAGGAACCTCTTGATGCATTCACCGAGGCAATGAACAACATCATGCCTCAGCTGGAGGTAAAGGCCCGTCGTGTCGGCGGCGCTACCTACCAGGTGCCTATCGAGGTCAGACCTGCCCGTCGTCAGACTCTTGCACTTCGCTGGCTTGTTGATTACGCACGCAAGCGCGGTGAGAAGACGATGAAAGAACGTCTCGCAGGTGAGATCATGGATGCATGCAACAATCTCGGTTCAGCGGTCAAAAAACGCGAAGACATGCACAAGAATGCCGAAGCCAACAAGGCGTTCGCGCATTTCAGATGGTAATTTTTTCAGGAGAAATCCATGCCCAGGAAATATTCGCTTGAAAAAACAAGAAATATCGGAATTATGGCTCATATTGATGCCGGAAAGACTACGACAACAGAACGTATTCTTTTCTATACCGGTGTCAATTACAAGCTCGGTGAGACTCATGAGGGTACTGCTACAATGGACTGGATGGAGCAGGAGAAGGAGAGAGGAATCACGATCACTTCTGCTGCGACCACCTGTTTCTGGAGAGATACCCGCATAAACATCATCGATACTCCGGGACATGTGGACTTTACCGCAGAAGTTGAACGTTCACTTAGAGTGCTTGACGGTTGCGTAACAGTCCTTTGTGCCAAGGGAGGAGTTGAGCCTCAGTCCGAGACTGTATGGAGACAGGCGGATCACTACAATGTCCCGAGAATGATATACATCAATAAGATGGATATCACCGGAGCGGATTTTTTCCATGTAATGGATATGATCCACAGCAGACTAAAGTGCAACGCAGTTCCTGTACAATTGCCCATAGGAGCTGAAGACAGCTTCAAAGGCATTGTTGATCTTGTGGATATGAATGCCAGGGTATATTACGATGACCTCGGCAAGGATATGCGTACGGAATCTATTCCGGAAGATATGCTGAGCATTGCGGAGGAGTATCGTAATAATCTCCTTGAAGCGGTTTCCGATTTCGACGACGAGATAATGGAGCTTTATCTCGAAGGCGAGGATGTTCCTGCGGATAAGATACGCGCAGCGATCAGAAAAGCTACTGTTGCGGTCAAAATGGTACCTGTGACCTGCGGAACATCATATAAGAATAAAGGTGTGCAGAAACTCCTTGACGCCATAGTGGATTATATGCCTTCACCTTTGGATATACCTCCGATCGAAGGTATAAACCCGAAGAGCGGAGAACCGGAAGTCAGACATTCTGATGATGATGCACCGTTTTCTGCCTTGGCTTTCAAGATAATGACCGATCCGTTCGTTGGAAGACTCAGCTTTTTCCGTGTTTACTCCGGAACCCTGGAGACGGGAAAAACCGTAATGAATTCCACGAAAGGCCAGCGTGAACGTTTTAGCAGGATCCTTCAGATGCATGCCGACCACAGAGAGGATATCGAGGGGGTGTATTCCGGGGATATCGCCGCTGCTGTAGGACTGAAGAATACTACTACCGGCGATACACTTTGTGATGATAAGCACCAGATAATCCTCGAATCAATGGAGTTCCCCGACCCGGTCATCAGGGTAGCTATAGAACCCAAAACAAAGGCTGGACAGGAAAAAATGGCGGTAGCCCTTCAGAAGCTATCAGAAGAGGATCCTACATTTAAAACCTGGACTGATGAGGAGACCGGGCAAACAATAATCGCCGGTATGGGTGAGCTTCATCTTGAAATAATCGTTGACCGTTTGCTCCGTGAGTTCAGGGTCGAGGCAAACGTAGGCAAGCCGCAGGTCTCTTATAAAGAGACTATCAAGCGCTCCGCTACTGCCGATACCAGATACGTGAGACAGACAGGTGGAAAAGGCCAGTTCGCTCATGTGAAGCTGATGATCGAACCAAACGAACCCGGCAAGGGTTATGAGTTCGTTAGTGCGATCACAGGCGGTGCTATTCCCAAGGAATTCATTCCCTGTGTAGATGAGGGAATAAGAGGAGCGATGCTTTCCGGAGTTCTGGCCGGTTATCAGGTCGTGGATGTGAAGGCCACTCTTCTCGATGGCTCATTCCATGAGGTCGATTCCTCAGAACTGGCATTCAAGATATGCGGAAGCATGGC
>JAIKVS010000121.1 GCA_024685535.1 Oscillospiraceae bacterium
TCACGGCTGTAAGTCCTGCATCCACCGCACCAACACCGTTCTGCAGGCTGCCTTCTTCAAGCTCTCCGGCGTTATGCCCATACACGATGCTGGGGACTATATGAAGAAAGCCATCTTGAAGACCTATTCCAGGAAGGGCGACAAGATAGTAAGTATGAACTGTGCTGCGGTGGATGCAGGACTTACAGCCGTGAAAAAGATAGATGTTCCTGTTTTCTGGGCGGATCTTCAGGATGAGACTGTGGAGACCGATCCTTCACTCCCGGCGTATATCCGCGATATTCAGATACCGGTTAACAACCAGATGGGCGACAGGATCCCCGTTTCCAAATTCATGCCCTATGCGGACGGAGTGAGCCCCGTAGAGACCTAAAAATATGAGCGCCGTGGTATTGCAGTGAACGTGCCGCAGTGGATCCCTGAAAACTGTATCGGCTGCAACATGTGCTCGCTCGTCTGCCCGCATGCAGCCATCCGTCCGTTCCTGCTGACAAAGGAAGAGGCAGATAAGGCCCCCGAAGGCCTTGTCAGCATTCAGGCAAAGGGCAAAGGCTTTGAAAACTACACCTTCCGCATCCAGGTCGATCCGGTTGACTGTCAGGGCTGCGGCAGCTGCGCCAGCACCTGTCTCGCGAAGGAAAAGGCGCTGGTGATGAAGCCGCTCGAGAGCCAGATGCATGAGCAGCCCATCTGGGATTATCTCATTGATCTGCCCGTCAAGCCTAATCCGATGGACAAGTTCAGCACTAAAGGCAGTCAGTTCGAGCGACCGCTTTATGAGTTCAACGGAGCCTGTGCGGGCTGCGGCGAAGCTCCGTATATGAAGTTGATGACCCAGCTCTTTGGCGAACGCATGTATATTGCAGACGCCACCGGCTGCACCTATGTCGTCGGTTCCTCTACGCCGACCTTCCCCTACGCGAAGACTGCCTGCGGCTATGGGCCGGCCCCTTCGAACTCCCTCTTCGAAAACAATGCCGAGTATTCCCTGGGCATGTGCCTTTCCGTAGATCAGATGCGCCGCCAGGCAAAAGCCCACGCTGAAGCCGCTCTCGCCGCAACAGGAGATGAGAAGCTGAAGGCCGCCATTAAGGATTGGCTTGAAAGAGGAGACGATCCGGAGACGACTCGAGAGGTGAGCGAAAACCTTAAGAAGGCTCTTGCCGTGACCGAATGCCGCAGTGAGGACGTTAGGTTCCTCAAAGACCGCACAGATACGCTAGTTAAAAAGAGCATGTGGATGTACGGTGGTGATGGATGGGCATATGACATAGGCTATGGTGGACTCGACCATGTTCTGGCTTCAGGCATAGATGTAAACATAGTGGTAGTAGATACAGAGGTCTATTCTAATACCGGCGGTCAGTCATCCAAGGCAACTCCTATTGGAGCCGTAGCCCAGTTTGCAAATGCTGGCAAATCCACCGCAAAAAAAGATCTCGGACGCATAGCTATGACCTACGGAAACGTTTATGTGGCGCAGGTGGCAATGGGCGGCAATCCGGCCCAGCTTATCACTGCCCTGAAGGAAGCCGAGAAGCATAAGGGCCCTTCCCTTATCATAGCCTATGCTCCATGCATCAACCACGGCCTTTCAAACGGCATGGGCAAGGTGCAGAACGAGCAGAAACTTGCAGTTGACTGCGGTTACTGGCCGTTGTGGCGTTATATCCCGGAGAACAAAGAGCAGGGCAGGAACCCGTTCGTACTCGACAGCAAGGAGCCAAACGGCAAACTTCGCGAGTTCATGATGGGCGAGGTTCGCTTCTCCTCCCTCACGCGCACCTTCCCTGAACGTGCCGAAGTCCTGTTCAAAGAGGCTGAGGAGTTCACTGCCAAACGCTACGAGGAGTACAAAGCCATAGCAGGAAAGTAAAGCACAGACGAAAAATTAGCAGCGGGATGATCTTATCAGGTCTTCCCGCTCTTTTTTGTTTGATTCCCCGCATGGTTATGATATAATCTGCAGAAAAAGGTTTTTTCCGGAGGATCATCATGAAGAGATACAGGATCAGGCTCACGGTTTTTCTGTTTGTTGCGGTGATGTTGCTTGCCGCCTGCGGGAATGCAGCACTGGAGCCTGAGACATCGGCACCGTCTGTTGAAGAGCCTGCCGAGCCCCGGACTTATCATATATATGTGGAGAAAGAGGTCCTGGCAAAGGAGACTGTGCCTGCTTCGTCAGCTCTGCCATTAATGCCCGGAGATCCAATATGGGGAACAGTGCTGGACCGTGTCACCTTCTATGAATATGATCTGAATGGCCGGCCTGAGCAAAATACAGTATATTATTCTCCTGACGAACTTCTGCCGGAAGGTCTTGATATCCCGATGCAAAGACCGGAGGAGCGCATGCTCACGGATGAGAACAGCGGAGATATACTCTGCGTTTATTCCTTCTCCTTCGACGGAGAGGGCAGGCTCATTCGTGAAAAACGCGAGCTTTTTGCGGATATAACCACTGGAAATAATCTTGCTGCACCATTGAGTGATGTTTTCGGTTTTGACGCAGAAGGACATCTCATAAACTGGGAACGCGAGGACAGCTTTGCCATTAGCTATGAGTATGACAGCGCTGGAGCGCTTGTTAAGAAGACCCTGGAAAATGAAAAGGGTACCGAAACAACGCAGATCACGAGAGATGCCGACGGCAAAGTGCTCAGCACGGAAGTTACCCAGGCTGACGGAAAGCTTATTACATACAGCTTCAGTTATGATGATGCAGACCGGGTTATCTCCTGTGAGAGCAGAGGCGGAAGGGCAAGAACATCTCTTGAGATCAAATACGGCAGCGACGGCTGGCCTGAGAACATGAAGATATACTCCAATGGAATCAGGCAGAAGACCGAGAGATACTCTTTTGAGCAGAAATCGGATGAACTTACGGTGGGGAAGGCCAGGGTGAGCTATCCCGAGGCTGATATCTTTGGCGGGCCATCTTTCACTTTCAGTACGCCGGATAAAAAGACATTGCAGGGAAACAGCTGCGGGTCTGCGGAATATGAGCTCACGGTGCTCGATACGCGTATCCGTTATATGAAAACATGTACAGAGTTGGAATACAGAATGATTCCCGTGCGCAGCGAAACTGACGCCGGCAACTTCGAATCGCTCGATTCTCTGGATGCTTTCTATCCTGTTTTGGGAAGAAGCTACAGTGGCTATGTCGTACCAGAGCAGGATGGCAGAGAGGTGTTGCGGAAGGTAACGGTAAGCTCAGATCTCAGCGATGTGATAGGCAATGTCACCACCATAGCGCTGGACGAGTACGACAGGCCTTCTGGAGAAGTTTGCGGCTTCGATCTGGAAGCTCTTTTAGATTCTGATAAGATAGAGACAGATGAGCAGGGGAGACCTGTCCTCACTCAAAACGGCAGTTATACTGCCCGCTTCAGCTATGCCGGTGATATGCTGTCATACAGAGTCGTGGGAGATAATCCGGAATTTGCCTATCACAGCGAGAGAGAGTATGCGCTCGATGAGCGCAGGCCTGCCAGAATCATCGCTCTTAAGGATAATGAGATATTCAACAACGTAAATTACCATCTGGAATATACCGGAGACGGGCTGCTCACAAAGTACAGCTACCCCGGTATCTATGAATACGGGTTCACATATGACTTTGTGGCAGATCCCGGTGGAAAGCTCTCGACAGTTTACTTCAGTGGTGACGAAGTGCCCGAGGGAAGCGTGTTCATGAGCTTTGACGAACATGGATATCTCACACGTTATACAAGAATACTGGAGCACGAGATTCTAACCTTTATATACAGTTACGTTGAAACTGAGTGATATCAGGAGGAAATAAAAATGGCTTTTGAAGCATGGCAGCTTGGGCTTATAGATGCAGCCGGCTATAACGGTATCCGCGGAGAGCATATAGAAGCTGTGGCAAGGGAGCTTGAAAAACTTCCTCAGTATGAGATAAATACGGCGGACTTCCGCAGCGCATGCTATAGAGCGGGAGTAGATCCGGACAATTTCGATCAGTATGCGCTCGCCAGTTTGCAGGAACGCCTTAACAGGTGAGATGAGGCCATCGGAAAGGAAAACAATGAGCAGGACTGAATTCGGCACCTTTTTTGAACTGGGCGGACGCGGTGCTATGGAGTGCCTCGCCCGAACAGGAATAGACTATGTCATCATCGATACGGAACACGGCCCGT
>JAIKVS010000142.1 GCA_024685535.1 Oscillospiraceae bacterium
TTTTGGTGCGCGAGGCGGGACTTGAACCCGCACGTCCGGAGTGGACACTAGAACCTGAATCTAGCGAGTCTGCCAATTCCACCACTCGCGCTGATAGCCTTGTAATAATAGCATCAGCGCATATTCTTGTCAAGCAGAAATTCAGGGCTTTGCCAGCAGGAATCCGGCGTTTCCCCTGCAGTATAGCCTGACGTGCGGAGGCGCTTTTCCACCGGGGTCATCCTGCGGCTCCGGCAGGTCTCCCTCAAGGACATCCGAAGCAAATGAAGCGAGATCATCTATCACCGCGGGATCCTCGATCAGGCGGTGATGCGAACCGTATACCTTATCGAAGTCAGCTCTCAGATTCTTCAGCTTCTCCATGCTTGCAAGAAATGCGGGAACATTTCTGCCGTCTCCGAACATGAATATAGGTCCGGATGCGATGGAATCGCCGCCTATCACGAATCTCTTTTCACGTTCAAGGAGCGCTATGCTGCCGGGCGTATGTCCGGGGATGAGGATGACCTCAAAACGAAAAGTGCCTATGTCGATAACATCGCCTTCCCAAAGCGGAGCAGCCGGAGCGTCATGGTTGTTCTTCAGATAATAGCGGTCAAATTCCGCAGGATGCATATATATCTTTTCAAACTGGCGGGCACATCCTGTATGGTCTCCGTCGGCATGAGTGATCACAACGCGTAAGGGTTTATCAGTGATGCCTTCGCAGACCGATCTCAGGTCACCGCCAAAGCAGCAGTCCACAAGCAGCGCCTCACTGTCCCCAACGAACAGGAAGCTGCGGACTCCCATCTGTTCAATGCACCAGAATCCGTCTTCAGTCAGATAAGTGCTGAATTTCTTTTCGTCCATACCAATTCTCCTTTACGAAAAAGCGGGCTGCCGCGCAGCCCACTTTTTAAATCATTCTTCTTCAAGCTCCCAGAAACCCTTAAGATCGGCTTCTGTCTTATAGGGATGGGGAGGATCGAAGAAATTATCGGTCTTCTTTTCAGATCCGTAGAAAGTGGGTCTGAAGGTGGAAGGCCTGTCTGCAGAGGGACGGCCTTCATTGCCTATATCCGCTCCAAGCCTCTTTCCGTCGAGTTCCACCCATGAGTGGTGATAATCACAGAGCACCAGATGCGGGATGCGGAAATGCCAGAATTTCCATTCGCCGTCTTCCTTGATGAAATCCACGGCGTAAAGTCCCCAGATCCAGAAAGCCTCATTCCTGTCCTCAACGGCATGGTGCCTTGTCTCCGAGCCGGGGCTGATCCATAGTCCCCGAGCGGTCTGACCATCCTCGGCGACCTCTATGCACTCCGTGGTGAGCGTGTGAAGGGTGAGCATGCCTTTGGCATCTCCCTCCATTGAATGATGCCAGTCTACAAAGAATGTCTCAATGCCTTTTGGTCCGTCAAAAACACCAAAGCCTTCGCAGTCGATCCAAATATCATCTCTCTTGGCAAACATTCCGGGAACTTTCTCCCACACTCTCCCGTATCCGTAATACTCATAGCGAGCCATAAGCTTGCGGCACTGCTCGATATCCCACAGTCTTTCAATCTTTTCTTCTGGTGTGAGGCTCATGATAAACTCCTTTTCGATAATTATTTTAAGAATTGCGGCAAATGCAATTATTAATCAAATTATAGCATCTGCATGGTATTAATTCAATTTAATTCATCAGGTTTATAACTGCTACCCAGTGATGACCTAATATTGTTTGTGCATTTTTCTTGCACGTTTTTGCTTTACAACGCACTTTTATAGTGTTAAACTCACACTTAATTATAATTTTTGCCAATAAAGGTGCTTCAATGTTCACAATCACTGACAATAAAACGATAAAGCTGCAAGCGAGAGGCGTTCTGAAGGGATCCCGTCCCCGTCCCGTACTGGTGACGGTGCTCTTTCTTGTCATCCTTATTGTGTTTATGTTTCTGCGCGCAAAGCTCAGCGGCGCTCTGGACCCTGTGTTGCTCGAGCAGATAAACGAATATTCCGAAGCTGCCGCTACAGGCAACATAGACCTGGCAATGGAATACTATACAAAGGCCATGGATCTTGCTAATTCGATAGAACTGCCTTTCCTCCACCGCGTAATAATCACCGCGATAAACCTAGTCAGCTATGTAATCACTGCGGGCTATGTGATCTTCATCATGAACTGCGTCCGCAGCAAGGATCCTACTGTGTACAATCTCCTAGACGGCTTTGGCCAGTTCCTGAAGGTTCTGATAGTTTCTCTTCTCCGTTCGGTAATCATTTCTTTCCTGTCGCTGCTGCTAATAGTTCCGGGCATAATAGCTGCATACACATATCGCTTTGCGCTGTTCAATCTTCTGGATAACCCAGGCATGCGCGCGATCGACGCCCTGTCTTTAAGCCGCATCATGCTGAAGGGACATAAGATGGAGCTTTTTAAGCTTGACCTCAGTTTCATAGGCTATATCCTGCTCAGCATAATCTTCCCGCCGGTACTTATCTATCTTATCCCGTATATGTATTCATCATGGATAATATTCTATGATGAACTGAGAAAGGCGGAATTCCCCCAGGGCGATCTTCTGGACAATGGGGACGACGGGTTTCATACAGATGACGATTGACCCGATATCACACAAAAAGAACAGCCATAAGCTGTTCTTTTTTTATTTCTTTATGTCCGAAGGTCTTGCGTTGAAGCAGTCTCTGAAAGCCCGGCTAAAGGTGGAATAATCCGAGAAGCCGCTCTCCTGCGCGGCCTGACCCGCAGGCACTCCCTCCCTTATGAGCCTTGAAGCATACAGCAGCCTCTTTTCGCGGATATACGAATGGATCGTTGTCCCTGTCTGCTCCTTGAAAAGCCGCATAAAGTGATATCGGCTGAGATATACGCTGTTTGCCAGTGTGTCCACTGTCAGATCCGAACTCAGGTTTGAATTGATGTAGGATAACACGGCGCTTATCTTTCTGTCATACTCACCACTCTCCTGCCGTACCTCTCCGGAATATTCCCTTGAGAACCTGCTGATATATACAAGGATGCGTATGATCATGGTCTCGCGAATTGTATCAGCTCCGAATCTCTGGTCTCGCTCGAGGGATTCATAATCCTCTACAGCTCTTTCGAGTTCCGCTATCCCCTGCCTGTCCGGAAGCAGCAAACACTGCTCGCTACCGCCAGTGTTTTCGAAAGATTCCATCATTTTTGAATCGGGCATAAGGTTTTTAAAATGATCGTGGTTCAGATATATGATTATCCTGTCATACGGGATGGAAACGTCGATAACAGCCCTGTGTATCGCGTGGTTTTTCACCAGGAGCACGCTCCATGGGCTCAACGCATAAGTAACGTCTTCCACCGTATAGTCAACGCGGCCAGACTTAAGGATGACTATCTTATCGAAATCATGGTAATGGAAACTCCGCTCCTGCCCGGCGGTATCGTGCAGATGGAAATATCTGTAGTTTTCATACAAATAGCCCTCACGACTCGCAGCTACATTCTTTTGTGCCATAATCTGCCCTCATCTTCTATATATAGTTACAATACAGCATTTTTTGCAATGTTTCAAGCACAAAACGCAATTTACCCCGCGATTCTTATTATGTATATTATTCGCATAATGATTCATTGGAGGTCATCATGAAATTTCTAAAGAATAACTGGTTCTTCTTCTCAATGATCCTTGGCATAGTTCTGGGCATCATTGTAGGATTTGCGTGGCCAGGCGCCACTGCTCTCGAACCGCTCGGAACTCTGTTTATAAACATGATGTTCTGTGTTGTCGTGCCGATGGTCTTTTTCTCGATCTCTTCTTCTATAGCTAACATGAAGAGTGCAAAAAGAGCCGGAAAACTCATGGGAACTACCGTGATCACCTTCATGTGCACCACGATCATCGCATCGGTCCTCATGTATGTGCTCGTCCGCTTTATTCCGATATACATCGGTGAACCCGCATT
>JAIKVS010000189.1 GCA_024685535.1 Oscillospiraceae bacterium
CGGTGAACGCACCCTGCTGGTAGTTTGCGAGGAGGGTGAGGAGGAGTATGCTCCCGACCAGTTCGCGGACAGATCGGTTTTCATTAGAAATGTCTATGCCGAGAAGGATCTCAGCAAGGAGCAGCTTCTTTCCTGGCTGAAAGAAACGCGTTCCGAGCGGGTGGTGATAGAGTATAACGGCATGTGGATGCTCGATTCGCTCTATGCTCAGCTGCCCGATAACTGGACGGTGTATCAGGAGTTTTTCTTCGCAGATTCCGCTACTTTTCTTTCATATAATGCAAACATGCGGCAGCTGGTTTACGATAAGCTGAAAAGCTGCGAGCTTGCCGTGTTCAACCGCTTCCTCCCGGATATGGACAAAATGGCGTTCCATAAGATTGTGCGCGGCGCATCCAGAAGAACGGACATCGCCTATGAAAGCCCTGAGGGCAACGTTGTCTATGATGACATAGAAGATCCTCTGCCCTTTGATGTGAACGCGGATGAGATAGTGATCAATGACAGCGACTATGCCCTGTTTTACAGGGACCTCTCGGAAAACGCCCCGGCATATGAGAATAAGAAGGTCAGGTTCAAATGCCGTGTGCTTGTTAGGGATAAGCTTCCTTCCGGCAGTGTTGTCGTAGGCCGCCATGTCATGACCTGCTGCGTCGAGGATATCCAGTTTGCAGCCCTCGTCTGCCAGTGGAATAAGTCCGTTCCCGTGAAGGACGATACCTGGATCATCCTCACAGCGAAGATCAATATCAAGTTCAGCCGCGCTTACGGCAAAAGAGGCCCTGTGCTGAGCTATATCTCATCGATTCCAAGCGTGGCCCCCGATGATCCGGTAGCCACCTTCTACTGATACCGGGCCATGAAGTATAAATGCCTCGTATTCGACCATGACGATACCACGGTAAACTCCACCGCCACCATCCACTATCCCTGCTTCATAGAATTCCTCAAGGAGTATTATCCGGGCAGGGACATCTCCCTTGAGAACTACTTCATCCTGAACTTCACTCCCGGCTTCATCGAAATGTGCCGCAGGGATTACGGCATGGACGATGAGATGCTGGAGACGGAGAAGAACTACTGGCTCAATTACGTCAGAGGGCATATCCCGAAGGCCTATTCGGGCATAGCGGAGATCATGCGCCGCCATAAGGCTGAGGGCGGGATCCTCTGCGTTGTATCCCACTCAATGGCAGATAATATTGTCAGAGACTATGAGGCAAACGGTCTCCCAGAGCCGGATCTGGTGTTTGGCTGGGAGCTCCCGCCTGAAAACAGGAAGCCGGATCCCTGGGCACTTTATGAGATCATGACGAAGTTTTCACTTTCACCGGGGGACATACTGGTTATAGATGATCTGAAGCCCGGCTATGATATGGCTGCGGCCGCCGGAGTGGATTTCGCAGGCGCCGGATGGTCATATGAAATAAGGTTCATAGAAGATTTCATGCGCGCCAACTGCACTAACTATTTCAAAACAGTGCGGGAACTGGATGAGTTTCTGCAGTCTTAATAAAACATCTTACGGGCTGTGAAATAATTTCACAGCCCGTAAAAGGATAGGAAGAGACGGATGGATATTCTTTATATAATTATCCCGTGCTATAACGAGGAAAAGGTGCTGCCGATAACTGCGCCCTCATTCATTTCAAAGCTGGGATCACTTATTTCCGCCGGAAAAGTCTCCCCCGAGAGCAGGATCCTGTTTGTAAACGACGGCAGCAGGGATTCCACATGGGAGATTATCTGCAGCCTTGCCAAAACGGAAAAGCTCTGCAAAGGTATTTCCCTAAGCAGGAACAGAGGCCATCAGAATGCGCTCCTCGCAGGTCTGACCGAAGCCTCGGATAAATGCGATATCACCGTCACCATCGACTGCGACGGACAGGACGACATAAACGCCATGGATGAAATGGTGGATAAGTATCACTCAGGATGCGATATTGTCTACGGCGTGAGGAACGACAGACGCACAGATTCCGCCTTCAAGCGCTTCACAGCCCAGAGCTACTACAAGTTCCTGGCAAAGCTCGGAGCGGAGGTGGTCTATAATCATGCAGATTACAGGCTCATTTCATCAAGGGCGCTGAAGGAGCTCCTCAAATATGAGGAAGTTAATATCTACCTTCGCGGCATGGTCCCGCTGGTCGGTTTTAAAAGCGGAACTGTTGAATATGTA
>JAIKVS010000192.1 GCA_024685535.1 Oscillospiraceae bacterium
AGACTGGCTTTGCCGCATTTCTGGAGGAGCTCGGCGCTACCGAATGGTTCAGGCAAGGCCATCGTGATTATCATGAGAAAGCAAAAGGCAAATGCCCATACTGCTACCGACCGCTGGAGGATAATTTCGAGCAGGCTGTAAAAGATAGTTTTGACGAAAGTTATGAGAGAAACATTCAGCGGCTGAATGCTTTCCTGACTTCATACCGTGAAAGAGCTAACGCGCTATTCGTTCCGCTGTCCCGGATTCCTGATGAGCTCTATCCAGCGATTGACATCAAACCTTACAACGACAAGCTCGCTGCTGTGAAGGCGGTCATCGCAGCCAATGTCGACCTGATCAAGGAAAAAGTCGCCAATCCGGCAAAGGTTGTAACCCTTGAGGATACCGCTACTATTCTTCAGGAGCTTTCGGATATCATCTCGGGCTACAATAAGCTGATCGGGGAAAACAACGATGTCGTGGACGCCGGTCCCGCGAAAAAGAGAGAGTGCAGGGATCAGGTGTTCGAACACATGGCATTTGTTCTTCGGGACGTCTTCGAAGCATATGACCGTGCCGATGCTGCGCTGGGAAAAGAAATGGAAGCCCAGGATGGCATCATAAAGGCTCAAGACGAGATCGTTGATAGCCTCCAGAAAGATCTTGCTGAGCTGCGAACTCAGACCGTTGAGACGGAGACGGCCATAGTAAATATCAACACCATGCTCCGGGATGCTGGTTTTCAGGGGTTTGAGGTCCGCCCCAGAAAGGAGCAGATTGTTCACCCAGATGGCTCGGTGGAGTATGTAGAACAAAGCCCCGTAATCAACTATGAGGTCGTCAGAACGGACACCGGAGAAGTGGCAACTGATCTGAGCGAAGGTGAAAAGAACTTTATTGCCTTCCTATATTTCCAGCAGCTGGTCTTCGGGAGCGCCTCAGCTGAGGGTGATGGACGGCAGAAAATCGTTGTCATCGACGATCCGGTATCCAGTATGGACAGCAGCGCGCTCTTTATCATTGGTGAACAGGTTCGCAAGATGGTTGAGATCTGCCGGAACAACGCAGATAATCGCAACCCGGTTGTGAAGGGCAACTTCATCAAGCAGATTTTCATTTTGACTCATAATGCCTATTTCCACCGGGAGATTGCTTATCCTCATGCCGATCGGTATGACTTCGTTTCTTTCTATCTTGTCAAGAAAAGAGAAAACCGCTCCTCCGTCACTCTGTGGAGAAAGCATGATCCGGACTGCCCAACTGAATGGATGAACGTGAATCCGGTGAAAAACTCTTATGCAGCTCTGTGGGAGGAGTATAAAGAAGTCACGACCGTTATTCCGCTCATGAATGCAATCCGTCGTATCTTGGAGCATTATTTCCTCCAACTGTGTGGATACGACGGCAGCCAGCTTCGAAAGCGTATTCTTGAAGATAATAAATTCGAATATACGCATGATGAAGACGGGCATGAGGATTACACCAAATTCGATATGGCGACCTCGATGCTATCGTACATTGCCGCCAGTACTTACGGTGTTAATGACGGGTTCCACTATGTGGACGACGTTATTGATATACAGCAGTGTAGAGATACGTTCCAGATGATTTTCCGTCACATGAACCAAGAACAACACTATAAAATGATGATGGGCATCAAATAGAAGGAGGCAAGAAATGCGCATAAGCTACAACAAACTCTGGAAGTTACTAATAGACAAAGACATGACCAAGATGGAACTGAAGGACGCAGCTGGCATCAGCGCGGCCTCCATCGCCAAGCTCGGAAAAGGGGCAAATATTACGACGGATGTTCTTTTGAAAATCTGCGAAACCCTTCATTGCCGCATAGAGGATATCCTTGAAACGGTGGATAATTAACGGGCGGCTGTTTAATCAGATGCCGATCCCGAATTATCCATTGGGGCAAGATCTAAAAGGAAAGGATGTGCAAATATGCTGCCTGAAGAACGTGCTCGGGAAAAGATAGACAAGCAGTTGACCACCGCTGGCTGGGACATCGTATCGCGTGATGAGTATGTCCCGCAAAGCGCATCTGCTGTTAAGGAAGCCCTGATGCTGGGCAATACCGAGAGTGATTATTTGCTCTTCGTCGACGACAAGGCCATTGCTGTCGTCGAGGCAAAGCGCGAAGAAAACCCGCTCGGCGAGGAAGTACAGCAGCAGGC
>JAIKVS010000130.1 GCA_024685535.1 Oscillospiraceae bacterium
CTCCTGAAGGATACCCACAGCTTCGTCATCGGCGGCATGGAGGGCGTGAAGTATAAGGAATATGAGATGGTGCTCGATCCGGGCGATAAGCTCTTCCTCTATACCGACGGCATCCCCGAGGCGGCTGATGTTGATAACAATATGTTCGGCACGGACAGGATGCTCGATACGCTGAACGCCGATCCCGGCAGGAGCCCCGAGGAGCTTATAAAGGCTGTGAGCAGCGCCGTGGCGGACTTTGCCAGCGAAGCCGAGCAGTATGACGACCAGACCTTGCTCTGCCTGGTATATAACGGGAAGCAGCAAGGCTGACCGGTAAAGATAAGGAGAAACAGATGTTCTGTATTTACTGCGGAACGCGGCTGCCTGAAAACGCGGCGTTCTGCCCGGCCTGCGGCTCGAAGGTATCTTCGGTAAAAGTGGCCGAGAAGGATATACCCGCCGGAAGCGGGTTGCGCGCCAATGTCTGCGCCGCCTGCGGAAGCAGCGATCTTAAAAGGATTGCAAAGGGAGAGTATCTCTGCGGGCACTGCGGGACGCGCTTCTTTACGGAGGAGCCGGACAGCGTGATGAGCCTGGAGGAGAAGAAGGCAAAGCTTCTTGTTCTGTTTGCGGAAGCGAACAGACATGCGGCGAACGGAGATCATCAGGCCGAGCTCAGCACCCTTAGCAAAGGGCTGGAGCTGCTGCCGGATGACTGCACCCTTCTTCTGAAGCTGGGGCGCGCCTGTTCAAAGCTGAAGCTCGTTCAGGAGACAATGGATTATTATAAGCGCGCCGAGCAGGTAAACCCCGACGATCCGGTGATCTATGTAAATCAGGCGGTGGAGTATCTTAAGCAAGATATGCCCAAAGAGGCAAAACCTCTGATGGACAAAGCCCTAGCCATGGCAGATGCCGATCCCATGTCGATGGCGGCTGCGGATCTTGCCGTTACATACAGCAATTATGCCCTTTGCATCGGAAAGCTGGGCGATATCAGCGGAGCCCGGAAATATCTGAAGATGGCAAAACAGAAGGGCTGCAATGATGATACTATAAATTATGTCTGCAGGACTCTGAATATAAGAATATGAACCGGGAGCGAAGATAAAAACTAGGCAGGAGCTTAAAGCTCCTGTCTTTTTATACGTATGGAATGCTTTTATCTTAAAATTATTGACATATGTCGGAAAAGGTGCTATCATCATTCTTGACATAAGTCAGAAATGAGGTGCCAAATGGCCAGAAAACAGCGCTGCAGATGGATAAACTCCTATCCGGATCACTGGGAATTTTCTCCGGAGGAAGCCGCTGAGAGCGAACCGGTGGTAATGAGTCTCGATGAATTTGAAACCATCCGCCTGCTCGACAGGGAAGGGATGACTCAGGAGCAGTGCGCCGAAAAGATGGGCGTTGCCCGGACTACCGTGACCGCTATCTATGACAGCGCGCGCCGGAAGATAGCGGAAGCGATGGTGGACGGGAAGAGGCTTATTATCCGCGGCGGAAACTATCAGCTTGGCGACCAGGGCACTGAAAACATTCAGCAGAAAGGAAAAAACAGCATGAGAATAGCAGTTACTTATGAAAACGGACAGGTCTTCCAGCATTTCGGCCATACGGAGCAGTTCAAGCTCTATGACGTTGAGGACGGAAAGATAGTTGCCGAGCAGATAGTGCCCACAAACGGAAGCGGACACGGCGCTCTGGCCGGTTTCCTGAAAGCGGCGGGGGTAGATGCCCTGGTTTGCGGAGGGATCGGAATGGGCGCCCGCACCGCGCTTGACGAGGCCGGCATAGTTATCTACGGCGGAGTGACGGGTCCTGCAGATATTGCGGCTATGGCGCTTGCGGCGGGAACGCTTAAGTTCGATCCGGATGCAAAATGCGACCATCACGGCCATCATCACGGTGAAGGCCATGAATGCGGTCATCACGGCGAAGGCCACGAGTGCGGCCACCACGGTGAGGGCCACGAGTGCGGCCATCACCACGGCGAAGCTCTCGACTGCGGCCACGAAGAGGGCGACGAAGGCTGCCGCCGTCATCACGGGGAGTAAAAAGCAGTCCGCGGAGCCATAGCAAACTCATCCGATAAAAAATGAAAGAGGGCAGTGGACCTGTGCTGTCAGCCGGGTCCGCTGCCTTTTTGATATATCGGGAATAATTTGAGCGCAGAATGCGGAAAACGGAATTTTATTATATCAAAACAGTATGGAAAATCAAAAGATATACATAATTTAGAACGTTTGCAAGTGTATAATAATTATCAATGAAATATATAACAACGAAAGGAGAAAAACATGGATTTCAGAAGCACGAAAGTTAAGGATTTCTTTGCCGAATAGAAGAAAGCGGCGATCGTTAAGGAGCTTGCTCCGAACCTTATGAAATACCCTATAAAGTTCTTCAACAACAAGACCTGCGGAGAGATATTCGATCTGGTGGTCAGCAAGAAAATCGTTCCCGAAAGTGTCGCAAAAGAGATCGAGAAAAGAGCAAACGCGCTGTAAACTATGAATAAAAGAATGACCGCATCGAAAGATGCGGTCATTTCATATATTTAGGCTCACTCCCGGAACCGTTCCGACAGCTTCAGCTCAAAGCGGTTCTTTCTCGTATCGGACGGTATAGCTGTAGGATAATGCCCGTCAAAACAGGAACTGCAGTATTCCTTGCAGCCGGCGAGCCCAGCGAGGCTTTCGATCGGAAGAAAACCGAGAGAGTCAGCCCCTATGATCTCTGCAATCTCGGATGCGGTATGGTGACAGGATATCAGATTGTCCTTTGAATCGATATCTGTTCCGTAAAAGCAGGGAAACAGAAACGGCGGGGCGGAGACCCGCATATGAATTTCCTTTGCGCCGGCCTCCCTAAGCAGTGAAACGATATGACCGCTCGTAGTTCCCCGGACGATCGAGTCATCGATCAGGACGAGCCGTTTTCCCTTTACGACCTCTTCCACGGCGGAAAGCTTGATGTTCACCTGATTGAGTCTGTCATTCGGACAGATGAATGTTCTTCCGATGTATTTGTTCTTTATAAGACCGATGCCGTAGGGAATGCCGGATGCTCTGCTGTAGCCCAGGGCGGCGTCAAGACCTGAGTCGGGAACGCCAATAACGATATCCGCGGCAGCAGGATGTGTCCCGGCGAGTATCTTTCCGGCAGTTATGCGGGCATTATGTACGGACCGGCCGTCGATCACAGAATCGGGGCGGGCGAAGTATATATACTCGAACACACAGAGTTTTTTCTGCTTTTTCCCGCAGTGTTCACGGCGGGAAAGTATGCCTTCCCGGCTGATTACAAGGATCTCGCCCGGTTCGACATCCCGTATGAACTGAGCGCCGACTGCCCTGATCGCACAGCTTTCGGAGGCAACTATATAGGCGCCGTCTTCCATTCTGCCGTAACAGAGAGGTCGGAAACCGTAAGGGTCTCTGGCGCAGATCAGCTTCTGCGGAGACATGAGCACCAGGGAATAAGCTCCTTCCAGCATGTTCATGGCGCGGCTGAGAGCTTCTTCTATGGAAGGCGCGGTCAGGCGTTCCTTTGTAACGATATAGGCAATGGTCTCCGTATCGCTGGAGGTATGGAAGATCGCCCCGTTCAGCTCCAGTTCGGATCGGAGCTCTGCGGCATTGGAGAGGTTTCCGTTATGGGCGATAGCCATGCGGCCCTTCTGATGGTTCACCTCGAGCGGCTGGCAGTTGTTGCGGTTCGTGGCGCCGGTCGTGCCGTAGCGCGTGTGGGCAACGGCCATCGTCGCTGCGGGAAAGGATGCAAGGATGTCTTTCGTGAAAACTTCGCTTACCAGTCCGAGATCCTTGTGGGATACGAACAGACCGTCGTCGTTTACTATTATGCCGCAGCTTTCCTGACCTCTGTGCTGCAGAGCATAAAGGCCCAGGTAGCATATGCCGGCTACATCCGCAGGCTTATCTGTCATCACTCCGAACACACCGCATTCTTCGTGGAAATGCGCTGCCGGAGCGGAGTATAGATCATTCTTCGGCATGTGTTTCCAGCCTGCGCATCACTTCTCTGTATGCGTCTTCCACGCCGCCGAGATCACGGCGGAAACGGTCCTTGTCCAGTTTTTCCCCTGTGGCGCTGTCCCAGAGGCGGCAGGTATCGGGGCTTATCTCATCAGCGAGGACTATCGTGCCGTCCGGCAGCCTGCCGAATTCCAGCTTGAAATCCACCAGCGTAACGCCGCACTCTTTCCAGAATGCCGAAAGCACCCGGTCGATCTCCAGCGCATAGCGGTGTATCTGCTCCAGCTCCGCCCGGTCGGCCAGCCCGAGAGCCAGCACGCTGTCGGTATTGATAAGGGGATCGCCCAGCTCATCCTTTTTATAGGAGTATTCGACCGTAGGCTCCTCAAAACGGATGCCCTCATCCGTTCCGTAGCGCTTGGAGAATGAACCGGCGGAAACGTTCCGGACTATCACCTCCAGCGGCACGATCTCCACTTTCTTCACCAGTGTGTCCCGGTCGGAGAGTTCCCGAACGTAATGCGTCGGTATACCGGCTTTTTCCAGCCTCAGCATCAGGCGGTTGCTCATTCGGTTGTTGATCACGCCTTTTCCCTGTATCGTCCCTTTCTTCAGGCCGTTGAAAGCGGTCGCGTCGTCTTTGTAACTGACGATGAGGAGCCCGGGGTCATCAGTTGCATATACTTTCTTTGCCTTGCCTTCATAGATCTGCTCCAGTTTCTCCATGGCTGTTCTCCTTTACATTATTTGAGGGTGCTGAGTCAACCCGCGGTTCACGGCTGATCGAATGTGCTTATGGGGCGGCGCTTATGCTCGCTTCTGCTGTGGAACCGGTCGATTATCATTTTGTCCTCGGGCAGGGCTGAACCTTCAAGGATCCATCTGTCGATGGCCGCATAGGTCACGCCCATTTCACTTTCATCCGTCTGGGTATCGAACAAACCTGCGGAGGGAGCCTTCTCCTGCAGAAACTGCGGTGCTCCCAGCCAGGCAAGAAACTCATAGATCTCTGTGACAGTCAGGTCGGCGATCGGATTGAAGTCATGAGCGCCGTCTCCCCATTTGGTGAAGTAGCCCATGTAGGCTTCACTGCGGTTGCCTGTCCCGGCAACAACGCGGTTTTCAGCCGCGGCTATGGCATAAAGAGTCGTCATGCGAAGCCGGGGAGCGATATTGTTGCGTGCTGCGTCATTAAGTTTGCAGACGCCGTTCAGGACTTCCAGCTCTCTTGCCCGTACAGCGGAGAGATCGACGGTGCGTGTTTCTATCTCATACTGCCCGGCAATGATTTTGGCGTCGGCCGCATCAAGAGAATAGTTTCGACCGGAACCGCACGGCATGATGATGCCGAGTGTGTTATCGCAGGCTGCCTTGCAGAGTATGCCCACCAGGGCGCTGTCCTTTCCGCCGGAATTGCCATAGACGATGCCGGCTGCTCTGGCGCTTTCCACGAAACCGCGGATGTAGTCAACGCGTTTTTTGAACTCTTCCTCGTAGTTTCTCATTTTCTCCTCCTTATCGATCTATGAAATACTGTACAGATGTGTTGCTGATGGTTCAGATCTCCGGGATCTGCAGGGCGTCATAACCGGATTCACCGGTCCTTATGCGGACAACATCCTCCACGTCGTATATGAATATCTTGCCGTCACCGATCTGACCGGTATGCAGAGCAGCGTTGGCGGCAGCAACGACAAGTTCCGGATCGACCTTGGAAACGACGATATCGACCTGCAGCTTCGGCGTAAGGTGCATGCTCATTTCAATGCCGCGGTACTGGCCTGATTTTCCTTTCTGTGTACCGCAGCCCATAACATTTGTAACTGTCATTCCCGTAACGCCTATGCCCGCCATCGTATCGCGCAAAGTGCCGAAGCGCTCTTCGTCGCAGAGGATGCGAACAAGGGTATAGCGCTTCTGTCCTACGGGAGTCTCACGAAGCCCTGAGGAAAGAGAGAGCGGGAATGGAACGAGCCCTTCTGTATCTACAGGGCCGTCGGAATGTATGCCGAGCGTGGATTCTATGGGCAGAAAGTCGGCATAGGCATTGGCAAGACCGTGCTCGGTAACGTCAAGACCTTCGATCTCTTCTTCAATGCCTGCCCGCAGACCGATGGTGCTCTTTATGATCCTGAATACCAGTATCATGCACAATACAGTATAGATACCGACCGTGAGAACGCCGAGGCACTGCACACCGAGCTGACGAAGCCCGCCGCCGTAGAAAAGGCCTTTTGAACCGTAGTTTTCATTGCAGGCGAAAAGACCGACGGCGATCGTTCCCCATATTCCGTTCACACAGTGCACCGCAACTGCGCCGACAGGATCGTCTATGTGGAAACGGATATCCAGTATCTCTACGGCAAGATCCACTATGATACCGGAAACAAGGCCAATTACAGCGGCTCCCAGCGCATCGACGCTGGCGCATCCTGCAGTGACGGCGACAAGTCCTGCAAGCGAAGCGTTGAGACACATGGATACATCCGGCTTGCCGTTTTTCTTCCATGTGAAAAGCATGCAGGCAACAGTGGCAACAGCCGGTGCGATAGTAGTCGTGCCGAATATCCGTGCCATCTCGCTGACATCTGCCGCTGCGGCGCCGTTGAAGCCGTACCAGGCAAACCACAGAATGAATACGCCCAGTGCGCCGAGCGTTACGGAATGGCCGGGGATGGCGTTGGAAGTGAGCTTTCCGTCAGTGCCTTTTGTATATTTCCCTATGCGGGGACCGAGTATTGCTGCACCGACAAGGGCGGAAAGGCCGCCGACCATATGGATCGCGCAGGAACCGGCAAAATCGATGAAGCCGAGTCTGCTCAGCCAGCCTCCGCCCCATATCCAGCCGGCTTCTATGGGATATATCACCAGACTTATCACGGCGGAATAGAGGCAGTAAGCGGCGAATTTGGTCCGTTCAGCCATTGCGCCGGAAACGATGGTAGCCGCAGTGGCGCAGAAAACGAGCTGAAAAACGAAATTCGACCAGTCGAAACCGGAGAAGTCGGTGAACATGCTCCAGTCCGGCCGGCCAATCAGACCGGCTGAGCCGTGCCGGCCCATCATCAGTCCGTAGCCGAGAAGAAAGAACATCACTGTGCCGATGCAGAAGTCCATGAGATTCTTCATGATGATGTTTCCGGCGTTCTTTGCCCTTGTAAAACCTGTCTCCACCATGGCAAAGCCGCACTGCATGAAGAACACCAGCACTGCACCGATAAGAAACCAGACTGACATGCTCATAACACATACCTCCATAAAAAAATAAAAAGACGGCAAGGATCCTGTGCTGTTCGCCGGGTTCCGTTGCCTTCTGGATATGTCGGGGGTCGGGTTTTAATATGTCGGGAATTATATGGGAGCAGGCTGGGAAAGTCAAGATTTTATGATACCGAAATCGTATGAAAAAGCGAATGTTATACATATTTCATTTATGATTGCCGATGTGATATGCTCATCACATCTTTTTTTTGCAAATCAGTAAGGCTTGGATGAAGACAGGCCGCGAAAGAATGCAGTCACAGAGAGCCGTGGCAGGTGAGAGCACGGTACGGGCGCTTTCGAACGGTAACACTTCGGAGCCGCGAACCCAAAGCTTTGAGCGAGTAGGAGAGCCGTAGACTCTGCGTTAAAGGGCAGGGGGTTGACTGACCCCGACGAGTGACCGTTTCGGCGGTAAAAAAGGTGGCACCACGGATGCGCAGCTTTCCGTCCTTTTGAGGGATGGAGAAGCTGCAGATATAATTCGGAGGTGTTTTTTTAATGTGCTGTGTAATGGGCTTTATGTCGGGGTACTTCAGTGAGGAGCAGATCCGGCCGTATTTTGACCGGACAAAGTCGCGCGGCCCTGACGACACGAGGATAGAGAAAGCCGGCCCGGGAATGCTGTGCTTCCATCGCCTTTCAATAATGGGACTGCATGAAAGCGGCATGCAGCCTTTCAGCCGCGGCAAAAACAAGGTTGTGTGCAACGGGGAGCTCTATGGCTGGAGAAAGCAGAGGAGAGAGCTTGAGGCAAAGGGATATTCCTTTGCAAGCGGGTCGGACTGCGAGCTTCTGCTGCCTCTCTATGAGGAATACGGGCTTGATATGTTCCGGCGTCTCGATGCAGAGTTTGCCCTTATCCTCTATGACGGAGAAAAGAACATTATGATCGCCGGGCGCGATCCTATAGGGATCAGGCCGCTTTATTACGGATATTTCCAGGATGGCGGCATTGCCTTTGCAAGCGAGGCGCAGGATCTGGAAGGCCTTTGCGCGAAGATAACGCCTTTCCCGCCAGGACATTACTATGACGGCAAAGACTTTATCCGCTACGCGGATCTAACGACCGTGGAGGAATATCTGCCGGACGATCTGGAGACTGTATGCTCGAAGATTAGGGAGAAGCTGATAGCCGGCGTTGAAAAGCGGCTGGATGCGGACGCTCCGCTTGGCTTTCTGCTCTCGGGAGGCCTTGATTCCAGCCTTGTATGCGCCATCTCGGCAAAGCTGCTCGGCAGGAAGATCAGGACATTCGCCATAGGCATGGATATCGATCCGATAGACCTGAAATATGCTCAGATCGCCGCTGACTATATCGGCGCTGAGCACACGGCATTCCGCATGACGAGAGAGGACGTGCTCGAGGCTCTGGACGAAGTGATAAGGATGCTGGGCACATGGGATATCACAACTATACGTGCGAGCCTAGGAATGTATCTCTGCTGCAAAGCCATCCATGAAAATACTGATATACGTGTGCTGATGACGGGCGAGATATCAGATGAACTCTTCGGCTATAAATACACAGACTTTGCTCCCTCCGCCGAAGCATTCCAGGCTGAGGCGAAAAAGAGGATAGACGAGCTGCACATGTATGATGTTCTGAGGGCGGACCGCTGCATTTCCGTGAACTCCCTCGAGGCGAGGGTGCCCTTCGGGGATCTGGACTTTGTCCGCTATGTTATGAGCATCGATCCGAAACTCAAGATAAACAGCTACGGTATGGGAAAGTATCTTCTCAGGCACGCTTTCGAAAAGGACGGAATACTTCCTGATGAGATCCTCTGGAGGCAGAAGGCGGCTTTTTCCGACGCGGTGGGCCATTCGATGGTGGACGACCTGAAGGCTTACGCCGAAACAGTATACAGTGACGAGGCTTTCCGCGAGGGCTGCGCCGGGTATTCATACCGTCCGCCTTTTACCAAGGAGAGCCTGCTATACAGAGATATATTTGAGAAGTATTATCCCGGCCAGGCTGAGATGATAGCCGATTTCTGGATGCCGAACCCGGAGTGGGAAGGCTGCAGGGTCGACGATCCCTCGGCGAGGGTGCTCTCCAACTACGGTAAAAGCGGCGTATGAAACAGGTAATGTCATCCTGGATCATTTGTCATTCTTAGTATCACTCATTTGTCATTCTGAGCAACTCTCACGTGTCATTCTGAGCAACTCTCACGTGTCATTCTGAGCAAAGCGAAGAATCTCTTAAAAGAGAGATCCTTCGGCTCCGCCTCAGGATGACAGCAGGATGACGATACCGACAAGTATTTTTGAGGAGGAGAAGAACATGAAAAGCTGCGCGATCGTCGGGATCAACTGGGGCGATGAAGGCAAGGGGAGAATGGTGGATCTGCTGACGGAGGATTATGACGTTGTCATCCGTTATCAGGGAGGCGGCAACGCAGGCCATACCGTCGTCAACGAATACGGCAAAACGGCTCTGCACCTGCTGCCGTCAGGAGTTTTCCGCAGAGATGTTGTCAATGTGCTGGGAAACGGCGTTGCGCTCGATCCGGAGAACCTGTGGAAGGAGATAGAGGATCTGCGGAAGAAGGGCGTTGCTATCAGTCCGGAGAACCTCAAAATAAGCGACAGAGCCTCCATCCTCATGCCGTGGCACAGAGAGCAGGACGAACTTGAGGAAAGCCGGCTCGGTTCGAAGAAATACGGCTCCACGAAGCAGGGCATAGCACCCTTCTATTCGGATAAATACCAGAAGAAGACCATACTTGCCGGCGAACTGCTATATCCGGATATGGTGCGCGGGCATCTGGAGGAGCTTCTGGAGTGGAAGAATCTTACGCTCAGCGGAGTATACAGCGCTGAAACGCATACGCCGGAACAGCTTCTGGAATGGCTGGAATACTATGGCGGAAAGATAATACCTTTTATCTGCGATACAGGGAGATTCCTCCGCAAAGCCGAGGCCGAAGGGAAGAGCCTTCTTTTCGAGGCCCAGCTCGGAGCCCTTCGCGATCTTGATTTCGGCATATATCCATATACCACATCATCCAACGCCATAGCCGCATATGCGCCTATCGGCTCGGGATTGACCTCAGCCAAACTCGATGAGGTGATAGGCGTTGTGAAAGCATATTCTACCTGTGTGGGCGAGGGACCTTTCGTTTGCGAGCTCTTCGGGGAAGAAGCCTCCAGACTGCGTGAAGCGGGCGGAGAATACGGAGCCAAGACCGGGCGGCCACGCCGGGTAGGCCCGCTGGATCTGGTGGCAACGAGCTACGGCGTGGAAGTGCAGGGGGCAACTGCCATCGCACTTACTAAGCTCGATGTTCTGAGCTATCTTGACAGGATCCCGGTCTGCGTGCAGTATGAGATAGACGGAGAGCGCACGGATGATTTCCCGTTCCCGGCGGTGCTGGCTCATGCAAGACCTGTAATGGAAACGCTGGAAGGCTGGGCCTGCGATATCTCCGGCGTCCGGCGCTGGGAGGATCTTCCGGAAGCCGCAAGGAAATACATTGAATTTGCGGAGGGGCGCATCGGCTGCCCGATACGGTATATCTCCGTAGGTGCGGAAAGAGACGCGATAATAATCAGATAAGGAGCACTCAGAATGAACGACCGGTATGAATCCCCGCTCAGCTCGCGCTACGCCTCTGACTATATGCTGGAGCTTTTCTCCAATCAGAAGCGCGTGGAGACCTGGCGGCGTTTATGGACGGAGCTTGCCCGCGCGGAGCATGAACTGGGACTGCCCGTTTCCGAAGAACAGGTGAAGGAGCTCGAAGAGCATATATCGGATATAGATTTCGACTGCGCCGCGCAAAGGGAAAAAGAGGTGCGGCACGACGTGATGGCGCATATTTTCGCTTACGGAAAGGCTGCCCCTTCCGCTGCGGGGATAATCCATCTGGGCGCGACCAGCTGTTATGTTACGGATAACGGAGATCTGATCCTCTACCGCGAGGGACTGCGCCATCTTCGCGGAGAACTGCTCGGTCTCCTGAAGATACTCTCCGGCTTTGCCGATCGCTATAAAGCGCTCCCGACTTTGGGATATACGCATTATCAGCCTGCTCAGCCGGTAACGGTAGGAAAGCGGGCGGCACTCTGGATGCAGGATATTGTTTCCGATCTGGAGGAGATGGATTTCGTTCTTGCTTCGATGCGCTTCCTCGGCTGCCGCGGCACCACCGGGACCGAGGCCAGTTTTCTTGATCTTTTCGATGGAGACGGGGAAAAGGTGGATGAGCTGAACCGCAGGCTTGCCGGGGCGTTCGGGTTTGCAGAATGCTTCCCGGTCTGCGGACAGACATATCCGAGAAAGCTCGACAGCCGTATACTCAACTGCCTCAGCGCGATAGGGCAGAGCCTTTACCGCATGGCGCAGGATATCCGTCTTCTTCAGCATGACAGACAGCTTGAAGAGCCCTTCGAGGATAAGCAGATAGGCTCCTCCGCTATGGCGTATAAGCGAAACCCCATGCGCTGCGAGAGGATATGCTCACTTAGCCGCTATCTGATGGCGGATGCGATGAACGCACCGCTGACAGCTTCAGCCCAGTGGCTTGAAAGGACGCTCGATGATTCGGCAGACCGCCGCATTTCCCTCCCGGAGGCGTTCCTCTGCGCGGATTCGGTGCTGCGGCTGGCGCAGAACGTATGCGCCGGGCTTCATGTGAATGAAAAGATCATTGAAAAGACCGTGAGGGAATATATGCCATTCATTGCCACTGAGGATCTGCTTATGGAGGCGGTGAAACGCGGAGGCGACAGGCAGAAGCTGCATGAGATCATCCGCCGCTGCTCCATGGAAGCAACGGAGCAGATGAGGAGCGGAGGAGAATGCGACCTGCTCGCAAGGCTTGAAAAAGAGCCTGAGCTGGGCATGACAAGGGCGGAGCTTGAGGAAAAGCTTAGCCCGGAAAAGTATACGGGCCGCTGTGCCCGGCAGGTTTCAGATTTTCTGAAACTGATCGCTCCGATGCTCAGCGGCGTCAGCATAAGTAAAACAGAACTGGACCTTTGATGATTTATGAGCCCGGGTCATCTGAATGACCGGCTGTTACGCAAGAGAAGAGGTGCTTTAAATGAGAGACCGTATCTCGGACTCCATCCCCTGCGTGATACTCCTGGCCTTATCCGGCGGCTGCATGGACGCATATTCATATCTTTTCAGAGACCATGTCTTTGCCAATGCCCAGACCGGAAACATGCTACTGTTCGGCGTTAATCTTGCCAATGGGGACATTTCCGGCGCGCTCAAATATTTCTGGCTCATCCTTGCATTCACTATCGGCATCATACTTTCAGATATTATGACGGAGAAGAAAGTCTTTCAGTCGGACCGGCGCATCGAGTATTCGGTGATTTTCGAAGCGCTGGTGCTTGCTGCTGCGGCGTTCATACCGAAAAGGGCGGATGCCGTTGCAAATATAATGATCTCTTTCGTATGCGGCATACAGCTTGAGACCTTTCGCGATTTCCACGGCAACAAGATAGCAACTACCATGTGTATAGGAAATCTGAGAAGCGGCACATATAATCTCGATAAATATATCAATACCCGGGAGCGGCCTTACCTGCGCAAGGCGATGATCTATTACGGGATAATCCTTTCATTCGTTTCGGGCGCAATAATAGAAAGCAAGATGATAAAGCTCATCGGGGCCCGTGCGATATGGTTCTCAAGCGTTATGCTCATAGCATGCGCCATAGTGATGTTCTGTCAGAGCGCGGAAAAAGGAGCTGCCATAGAATAGAAAAAAAGACCCGCAGCGCTTTCTGCGCCGCGGATCTTTTTATATCAGATCTATATCAGAATACTTTTATAAGGAGCAACCTGCCCTCTTTAACAGTTATCACAGCCTCGCCTCCCGGCAAAACTTCGTTGCTCACGCCGTACTGGTAATCGCAGGTTATCTCCGCGTCCTTCAGCGGAAACTTCGCGCCTGTTACGCTTATTCCTTTAGCGCAGCCGCTTATGTTCAGCAGAGAGAAATAAGGATATTTGTCGCTTACGGCAGCAGGCTCCGAGGAGACCATCTCCATCTCGGAGAAGTCATCGATCATGCGGGCTTTTTTGCCAAGTGAATCGAGACAGAGAAGGATATAGATATTGCCGAGAGTATGGTCCAGTCTGAGGCCTGCAACTCCTATAAGGAGGAATTCATCAAAGCCTCGCTTCACTGCCTCTTTGGCGGCAAATACCGTGTCTGTATCGTCCTTCTCGTGGGGGAGGGTGATGGTTTCAACGGCCAGATGCGGATCGGCGTGGGAGTCGAAATCGCCGATGATGAGGTCTGGCTTTCTGCCCAATGGCTCCATGTGCTTCAGGCCGCTGTCGCAGTATATCATATAGTCGTCCGGGCGAAGCTCTCCGCGGATGAGATCATAATTCCCTATATCCGCCCCGCCCGCAATAACGCATCTTCTCATTCGTCCGCCTCCCGGGATAATATCTGTTCTGTGTTTATATGATAGTATCACAGCCGTCGTCCCGCTTCAACATCTGCGCTATGCAATATTCATGATATGTGCTAGTATGATGAAAAATACCTGATGAAAGGGTGAGCGCTTATGATCCGTAAGGCAAAGGCTGCTGACATAGATGCTATAGTCAGCATCTACGATGAAATAATTGATGCCGAAGAGGCAGGCCTCACCGCAACAGGTTGGATAAGAGGCTTTTATCCTCTTAGATCTGTGCCGGAAGCGGCGCTTGAACGCGATGACCTTTTTGTTATCGAAGAGGACGGAGAGATAAAAGGCTCAGGCATAATAAACCATATCCAGGCGGAGGAATACCGTTTGGCTCCGTGGGAGCATGAAGCGGATCCGGAAAATGTCTTCGTTTTGCATACGCTTACCATCTCTCCCCGTGCTTTCGGCAGAGGTCTGGGAAAGAGTTTTGTCGCTTTCTATGAGGCATATGCAAGGGAGCACGGATGCCTTGAGCTCCGGATAGATACCAACCTGAAGAATCTGCCCGCCAGGTCTCTGTACAGAAAGCTCGGATATAAGGAGATAGCAGTTGTTCCGACTGTATTCAACGGCATAACAGGCGTTGAAATGGTGATAATGGAGAAATACCTGGGCTGAAGAATCCGCCGGAGATCTCCTGGAGATCGCAGTAAAGAATTAACAGTTCGTTCTATATTTGGAACGTAGGCAAGTGTATAATCATTATAAATGAAATATAAAACAACGAAAGGAGAGATATAATGGATTTCAGGAGCACCAAGGTAAAAGACCTCTTTGCCGACCCGCAGAAGGCAGCT
>JAIKVS010000233.1 GCA_024685535.1 Oscillospiraceae bacterium
TCTCCTGCAGCCTCGCACCAAACGGCTGCTCTCTGAAAGGAAACCTTCGCGGAGTACTCCTCCCGCTCTTCGGTTTATGGCTGGATATTAGCACTAACGATTTAAAGTGTCAATAGTTTTTTTGTGAAGTATTCTGTAGACTGTGGATGAGCGCGGTGATATAATGCCATCAATTATTATAAATTATACGGAAAGGGAAGAAATCCATGAAAGCATGGTATCCCCTGATAGTTTATCTGTGCATCCAGTGCATAACTCCGGGACCCAATAATTTCACATGCCTCTATCTCGGTGCAAAATACGGGATGAAGGGAATTATTCCCTTCATGATAGGCAGCAAGGCCGCTCTATTTGTTAAAACGCTCCTTTGCGGCACTTTCAACATGCTCCTTGCGAATTATCTTCCTGCAGTTGCGAAATGGCTCACCTGGATAGGCGCCGCATATATGGTATATCTCGCGGTGATCATGATGATGTCCGGCTGGAAGGAGACTAAGGACAGCGGCGGAAAATACAGCGGCGGAACTGTGAGAGACGGCATTTCCCTCCAGGTATTCAACGGCAAGAGCTGGATGGTGGCAATCAGCATGTTCGCGGTTTATGTAACGCCGATAAGCACAGGCTTCGGAGCTGTGCTCTTCGCAACGATACTGTTCGTTTCGCTGGCCATAGTGAGCTCCCTTATCTGGACGGCTTTCGGCTGGGGTCTTCGTGACCTGATTGCGAAATTCAAGAAGCCCTTCGGCATCGTTATGGGCCTTGCCCTTATATGGTGCGCCGTGAAAGCCGTGCTGTGAGATGAGATGCATTCAGAACTCCGTTATGTTCATCTGATGAGCTGAGATATTTTCTTAAAAAACTATATATTTTCAGTATTGATATGACCGGACTGCTGTAAAAGCGGTCCGGTCATCTTTTATATCGGGTTTTAGAACCGGTCCCGTTCAAAAAACTGCATCTTAATGTTTTCTTAATTCCATTGCCTCTGCCTTAACACCGTTTTTATGAGATCTGTTCTATTATGCACTCATACCGGAAGATGGAGGAATGATCATGAACGGGCGCCTGCTTGGGAAAAAATTTTCATCCTTCCAGATAATCATCGCAGGCTTTCTGGCTGTTATCCTTATGGGAACGCTTCTGCTTGCGCTGCCTGTATCGTCAGTATCCGGCGAATGGACACCGGTCGAAGATGCCCTGTTCACAGCGGTCTCGGCAGTATGCGTAACGGGACTTGTAGTCAGAGATACTGCAGCTTACTGGTCTGCTTTCGGCCAGACTGTGATCCTTGTGCTTATACAGATCGGCGGTCTGGGGATAGTTACTGTAACAGCATTTATTGCAACGCTTTCAGGCAGGAAGATCTCGCTGCTGCAGAGAAATATGCTTCAGGAGAGCCTGTCTGCCCATCAGATAGGCGGGATCGTGAAGATGACGAGCTTTATATTCAAAGTAGCCTTTATCCTGGAGCTGCTTGGCGCGCTCACAATGCTTCCGGTCTTCTGCACGGAGTACGGAACTTCGGGAATATGGATGGCTGTGTTTCACTCTGTTTCAGCTTTCTGCAACGCAGGTTTTGACATTATGGGAGACCGCACAGGAGCATTTTCATCGCTTACCCACTTCAGTGACAGGCCGGGGATCATTATCCCGGTATGTCTGCTGGTGATAAGCGGAGGGATCGGATTTCTTACCTGGGATGATATAGCCGAAAACAGGTTCCATCTGAAAAAATACCGTATGCAGAGCAAGGTGATCCTTTCGGTCACCGCAGCGCTGATAATCGTTCCGGCAACTATATTCTTTTTCTGTGATTTTTCGGCATGTGAGCTGAAAAACCGGATATGGCTGTCATTGTTTCAGGCGGTAACCCCGCGAACCGCAGGTTTCAATACGGCGGATCTGACGAAAATGTCGGGAACGGGGCACATGCTGATGATAGTCCTGATGCTGATAGGAGGCTCTCCGGGCTCCACTGCCGGAGGCATGAAAACTACGACGTTCGCAGTTCTGCTGGCAAATGCCGATGCGGTCATCCGCCGCAGGAAAAGCCCGCAGCTGTTCAGCAGGCGAATAGAAGAGCATATCATAAAAAGCGCGGCGACTTTGCTCATCATGTATGTTTTCCTCACTTTTACCGGTGCTTTCATAATCAGCGTGACCGATAAACTGCCGTTTGAACTGTGCATATTTGAAACATCGTCTGCAATCGGAACGGTGGGACTGTCTCTTGGAATAACGGGATCTGTCAGCCTGATATCCCGCCTGGTCCTGATCGGGCTCATGTTTCTCGGCAGGGTCGGTGGACTGACAGTAATGTTTGCAGCGGTCAGCAGCACAGGTGTGGAAGTGTCACAGAGGCCGCTGGAAAGGATTAATGTAGGATAAAGGGGGAAGAAAGCGTGAAATCCATTCTGCTTATCGGGGTAAACCGGTTCGGATCACTGCTTGCCAGACAGTTTCACGATAACGGTCATGAGGTAATGGCCGTTGACAAGGATGAAGACCGGATCAACTGCATACTGCCTCTGGTAACTGACGCCCAGATCGGCGACAGCACAAACGAGGCTTTCCTCAGAACACTGGGGATAAACAACTTTGATGTATGCATCGTGACTATCGGAGGGGATTTTCAAAGCTCCCTGGAGACGACGTCACTGCTCAAGGAACTGGGCGGCCGACTGGTAGTCTCCCGCGCGGACCGGGATGTACAGGCCAAATTTCTGCTGCGAAACGGTGCGGACGAGGTGATAAATCCGGAAAAACAGGTAGCTGAATGGGCAGCTATTCGATATGCCTCGGATCATGTCCTTGATTATATAAGGCTGGATGACGATCATGCCATATTCGAGGTACCGATCCCAAGGGAATGGTCCGGAAAGAGCATAGGACAGATCGATATAAGGAAGAAATACGGGATCAATATCATGGCTGTTAAGGAAAACGGGAGGATGAATCTGTCGGTTACGCCTGAAACTGTTCTTGACGGCAATAAGACAATGCTGGTCCTTGGGGAACAGAGATCCATACAGAAGTGTTTTAGGATATAAACGGGAGTTTATTTGGCCGGGGAGGCGAAGATAAATGGAAAATGCAGTTTTATGCCTGATAATGATATTGCTTTTTGTTTTCGGTTATTTCGTCATGGACCGTCTGGGGCGCTGTATGAGCATGTTATACAGGCATGCGGCAGATCGGGATCATGAAGCAAGGGGCGCCGGGATCATATTCACGGAAGAAAAAAGTCCGGCTGAAATAGACGCTGAGATAGAGCATCTCAGGGACATCAGC
>JAIKVS010000248.1 GCA_024685535.1 Oscillospiraceae bacterium
ATGCCGGTCGTAAAAGCGATGAGCTGCGCGCCGGCTGACGCCAGGGCAGTTGTATTGAGGATATCATAGGACGGCGCATTCAGGAAGAAAAGACCTTTGCCGCTGATCCTGTCTCCATACTCCAGACAGTCCTCAAAAGGATAACTTCCGCTTTTGTGCAGGCAGCCCAGGGATTTTTCCGCCAGTGTGGTCAGGCCGCTGGCCAGATTTCCCGGAGAAGGATTGTTTGCACGGATGTTTTCGCCGGTTTCTGCCTGTCTGGCCTGCTCCCATCCAGTGACGGCATCGTAGAGCTTTTGCCCGATTTCGGGCGTCTTCCCGCGCATTTTCAGAATGTGCTCCGCACCGACAGCCTCCGCTGTTTCACTCATCACAGCTGATCCGCCTGCTTCGATCACAAGATCCGTAACTCTGCCGAGCACAACATTGGCAGAAAGACCGGAGGTCGGATCCGAGCCGCCGCATTCCAGACCCAGAATCAGCTCGGAAAGAGGGATTTCTTCTCTGCGGCAGGAGGAAGCTTCCGCGACCAGCTTGCGGGCAATCGCAGTTCCCGCCTCTGTGGTACGGGCGATGCCTCCTTCCTCCTGGATGCCTATATAATGGATCGGCAGGTCTGCCTTTGCCAGAATCGCTTTCCGGTAATCCGCTTCCCGCAGGAATTCGCAGCCCAGACCGACGATCAGGATACCGTACACGTTGCCGTTCGTGCACAGACCGGAAAGGACCTTAAGAGCAGTCTGCATATCATAGTGGCTCTGTCCGCAGCCGCTCGGATTGGGGAGAAAAGTGGTTCCCGGCACAACCTGCACGATCTTTTTCGCCGCCAGTTCGCTGCAATGCACGCCAGGCATAACGATAACCAGATTGCGGATGCCGGTTCTTCCGTCTGCGCGGCGGTAACCTTGAAATGTTTTCATGAAGCATCCACCTCCTCCGGGGAATCCGATACATTGTATGTATGCACATATCCGCCTGCAGGGATATCCTCCCGTGCGTATCCGATCACTTCCCCGTATTTGCGTACAGGTTCTCCGCGCGTAATGAACCGGACGGCGATCTTGTGATAACAGGGAATGGCAGAAAGCGCGGTAACCGAAAAGCTGAGCTCTCCGCAGCGGCAGAGCACATCTGCGCCGCATGCAGCAGGCTCTGTGACCGTTGCAACATTGTCTTTCGAATCAATCAGTATCGCGTTTATCATGATTTCCACCTCCCGATATGCAGAAATATTACTGATAGTATAGCGTATCAGACCGCATTTGTCATACACATGTACAAAAATAAGAACTCAGACCGTTTGGGAATTCCATAACCCCACGGAATTTGTTATAATCAAAAAAACAACCCATCAGTTATGCAAAAAGTAAACCATTTTCATAACCATAAACCTAAATAGGAGGAAATCATGACAGACAGCAACAAGAGACCGGACGATATGCAGCGCATTACCACGCCTGAACTTGCAAAAGCATTCATCGATGAGCAGATCAAAGCCCTTCAGGAGCAGATTGGAGATAAAAAAGTCCTTCTTGCCCTTTCCGGCGGCGTAGACTCTTCTGTAGTAGCAGCCCTGCTGATCAAAGCCATCGGCAAGCAGCTTGTCTGCGTACACGTAAATCACGGCCTTCTCAGAAAAGGAGAGCCCGAGCAGGTTATCAGCGTATTCCGCGGAGAAATGGACGCCAACCTCATCTATGTTGACGCGGTAGACCGTTTCCTCGATCTGCTTGCAGGTGTTACCGACCCTGAGCAGAAGCGCCACATCATCGGCGAGGAATTCATCAAGGTATTCGCAGAGGAAGCTGCAAAGCTCGAAGGCATCCAGTTCCTTGGCCAGGGAACCATTTATCCCGACATTCTCGAGAGTGAAGCAGGTATCAAAGCCCATCACAATGTTGGCGGCCTTCCCGAAGAGCTGAACTTCGAACTGGTAGAGCCTGTCAAGCTCCTCTATAAAGACGAAGTCAGAGTAGTCGGCAAAGAGCTCGGCCTGCCTGACAGCATGGTAAACCGTCAGCCTTTCCCCGGCCCCGGCCTTGGCGTACGCTGCCCCGGCGCGATCACCCGCGACCGTCTCGAAGCAGTTCGTGAGTCCGACGCGATCCTTCGCGAAGAGTTCGCAAAGAACGGCCTGGAAGGCAAAGTATGGCAGTACTTCACCGTTGTGCCCGACTTCAAATCCACCGGCATCAAAAACGGCAAGCGCACATTTGACTGGCCTTGCATCATCCGCGCCATCAACACCACCGATGTTGTAGAGGTTACCGTAGAGCACCTGCCTGCAGAGCTCATCGACCATCTGGTACAGAGAATTACCACCGAAGTACCCGGCATCAACCGCGTCCTCTACGACTACACACCCAAGCCCCCCGCAACCGTCGAGTACGAATGATCGCGCAGCACACAAGCCACGCAAAAACAAAAGGAGCAGCCCCGTGGGAGTTTACTCACAAAGGGACTGCTCCTTTTGTTTTTATGCGGCGACAGCCGCGTTGAGATTATCGCGAAGCGATAATCGAACAGGCTCGTGTGCTATAGCGCGTGCAGATTGCCCGAAGGGCAAGATGCTATCGCTTTTTCTTCGTGTCAGGTAATCAACGAAGTGAAGTGCCGGCGTTATTGTTTTCAATTACTTTGATGTGCAAGTGCAAAGAGAGTTTCTAATTCTGTGCCGCTTTCCGGCATTCCGCTTTTAATCCACTCCAGCATCCATCCGTAAATGCCATATGCCCA
>JAIKVS010000253.1 GCA_024685535.1 Oscillospiraceae bacterium
CCTCAGCCACATATGCATTACCGGGGCCTATGATTTTGTATACAGCGGGAACTGACTCAGTACCATAAGCGAGCGCGGCAATAGCCTGGGCACCTCCAACCTTGTAGATATTTCTGATTCCCGCTACGTACGCGGCAGCCAGAATTGATGGGTTCACATTTCCGTTATCATCCGGCGGAGTTACCATTGTAATTTCCTCACATCCGGCTATAGAAGCAGGAATCATGTCCATCAGGACTGTTGACGGATACGCGGCAGAGCCGTTGGGAACATACATGCCAACTTTCTGAATGGGATGAAACACCTTTCCGAGAATTACGCCGTTTGCTTCAGTGATCATGTAGTTCTGTCGACGCTGCTGCTCATGATAACGCCGTATGTTTTCGGCGGCATTACTTAAAATACCTATAAAGCCTGGTTCAACCTGAGATAGTCCGCGATTGTATTCTTCTTCGGAAACTTTCAACGAGTCAAGCTTTACACGGTCAAACAGTTCGGTATAACGAAACAGTGCTGCATCTCCCTCGTTTCGCACTGTGCTGATAATCTCGGCAACAATCTTCGAGACATCAGCGTGACTGCCACGCGGTTTAGTCAGTTCCTTAATACTGACAGAACCGTATTTTAATACCCTAATAACCGTGTCGTCTTTCAATTTTCCTCTCCTCACTTCAGCACTTTATCTAACTAAATTAAAGACATAGGGATTATACTGATAATACCGCATCTTGTCAAGAGTGAAAATGGGCAAATGAGATTTGAAATGCCTGAGAGCCTTGCTGCTCTCAGGCATCTTACAAGAGAATAATCGTTCTTTTTCTTAAGCATAATTGTGCGCATCCTGAAGGACCATTTCTTTAACCTTCAGCAAACGTACCTTGGTGGAGTTCTCATTTTCCTCCAGCTTCATCGTGATGTACTTGATATTCGTTTCAAGTTCCGGGATCATAACATATTCCAGCGCATTGACACGGCGGCGGGTTTTCTCAATTTCTTCTGCCAAAAGCTGCATGGTTTTCTCAACCTGCGCAAGTTTCAGCATATCTTCAAACACCTTTGCCATCTGATCCAAAGCATCGTCAAGTTCACCGCTTGTCTGCGCAAAACCATAGGGATAAATCTCAGAAGGATCATTGTTTTTTGTCGTGAAGCTGTACTGCGGAACGTTAACACTCATAATATTTTTGAATTTCATTCCGAGCTCAACACTCTGTCGTGGATACAGCAAGGATTGCTCAAGCATTTCAGGAGACATGATGGCACTTGCTACCTGAAGTGAAGAAAAGGCAGCTGTGAGGCCATTCTCTACTCGCTCGCGCAGCACTTTATTCTCCTTCACGATATCCATAAACTGACGCATCAGTTCATCGCGCTTATCCTTCAGCAGCTTATGGCCACGCCTTGCGGTTTTCAATCGGCTTTTCAGCTGATTCAGAACCATTCTGGTCGGGGTAACGGCAGTTCCTGCCATAACAGTTCACCTCCTTATTATTCCGGGAGGTATTTCTCGATGAACTCGGGTTTGATACGCTTTAATTCGCGTTTCGGGAGAATTCTCAGAAGTTCCCAACCGATATTGAGAGTTTCCTCAATGCTGCGGTTTGTAGTATTGCCCTGAGAAACATAGCGTTTTTCAAACTCATCGGCAAACTTTGCAAAAAGCTTGTCATCATCGGACAGCGCCGCTTCACCGAGGATTGTCATGAGTTCCTTTGCATCCTTGCCTCGGGAGTACGCCGCAAACAGCTGGTTCATGGTCCCTGCGTGGTATTCACGTGTTTTTCCGACGCCAATACCTTTATCTTTCAGTCTGCTCAGGCTCGGAAGAACGTCTACCGGAGGAACAATGCCCTTCCGATGCAGTTCACGGCTCAATATGATCTGGCCCTCTGTGATATATCCGGTCAGGTCCGGAATGGGATGTGTCTTATCATCTTCTGGCATAGTCAAAATCGGGATCATGGTGATGGATCCTTTTTTGCCCTGGCGACGTCCAGCACGCTCGTAGAGTGTAGCAAGGTCTGTATAAAGGTAGCCTGGATAGCCGCGGCGGCCCGGAACTTCCTTCTTGGCTGCGGATACTTCACGAAGAGCTTCCGCATAGTTGGTAATATCTGTCAGGATTACCAGCACCTGCATATCCTTTTCAAATGCCAGATATTCGGCTGCGGTCAGGGCCATGCGTGGTGTAGCGATACGCTCAACAGCCGGGTCATTTGCAAGATTTGAGAATACCACGGTACGGTCAATGGCGCCGGTTCTGCGGAAGTCATTGATAAAGTATTCTGATTCCTCAAAGGTGATTCCGATCGCAGCGAATACGACAGCGAACGTTTCATTATCCCCAAGAACTCTCGCCTGACGGGCAATCTGTGCGGCAAGCGCGGCATGCGGCAATCCAGAACCCGAAAAGATCGGCAGTTTCTGGCCGCGAACCAGAGTATTCAGTCCGTCGATGGTGGATACTCCTGTCTGTATAAACTCTGCAGGGTAAGCGCGTGCAGCAGGATTCATAGGAAGGCCGTTAATATCCTTATGATCGTCAGCAAGGATTTCCGGTCCTCCGTCTATCGGCATACCCATGCCGTTAAAGACTCGGCCGAGCATATCTTCTGACACAGCAAGCTGCTGAGGATGCCCGAGAAAACGAACCTTGGATGCCGCAAGATTAATGCCCTGCGCCGCTTCGAACAATTGGACGACCGCTTTATCCCCTTCTACTTCAAGTACTTTGCATCTTCTGATGTCACCGTTGGGGAGTTCGATTTCACCCAGCTCATCGTAAGTAACGCCTTCAACATGTTCAATAATCATCAGAGGGCTGGCGATTTCACGAATAGTTTTATACTCTTTAATCATATCTCCTCACCCCCAGAAATCAGTTCATCAATCTCTGCTTTCATCTGTCTTTCAATTGCATCGTAAGCATCGGTGAAATTGTTTGGATCCTGCATCTTTGCACGTCCAATCTTCTCACGGCTTTCTATTGCAAACAATCCGTTCATATCGCAGCCTTTACTAAGAGCATTGCGGCAGAGAACGTCATATTTTAAAACCATATCCAGAAGCCGGAACTGCTTTAAATAGCTGGAATAGGCGTCCTCATCGACAAATGCATTCTGCTGCAGGAAGTCTTCACGAATCATTTTTGCTGTTTCCATCGTCAGGCGATCATCCGGTGAAAGCGCATCCTGTCCAACGAGTCTGACAATTTCCTGAAGTTCAGCTTGTTCCTGAAGGATATGCATGGCTCTTTCTC
>JAIKVS010000002.1 GCA_024685535.1 Oscillospiraceae bacterium
AAGCTTATATGCGTGATCATTTATATAGTGGCGCTTTTTCTTGCTGTGAACTGGACGGGATATATCGTGGTGATAGCCGCAACGGCGGCATTTATGATCCTGTCAAGAATATCCCCGAAGAGGATATTCTCAGGACTCAAACCCATGATCTTTATAATAGTTCTTACCGGTGCCCTGAATATCTTCTATACTAAAGGAACGCCCGTCGCTGAGGGATGGATCATAACCTGGGAAGGGATAGAACGAGCGGTTCAGATGATCCTGAGGATAACGCTGCTGATCTCCGGGACATTTCTTCTGACCTACACGACTAGCCCCATAGCGATAACCGATGGACTTGAAATACTTCTCAAGCCATTGAAACTCATACGCTTTCCGGTTCACGAGATGACACTTATGATGAGCATGGCGCTCCGCTTTATTCCTACGCTCATCGAGGAAACTGACAAGATAATGTCTGCGCAGCGTGCCAGAGGCGCGGATTTTGAGACAGGCGGACTGGTTAAAAGAGCAAAAGCGCTGCTGCCCATACTTGTTCCGCTGTTTGTCTCTGCTTTCAGACGCGCCGACGAACTTGCAGTTGCTATGGAAAGCCGCTGCTACCATGGCGGAGAGGGACGTACGCGGATGAAACAGCTTAAATTTGCATTGAGAGACTATGTGACGCTTGTTCTGTTCGGCCTGTTTCTTGCTGCGATTATAGTGCTGAGAAAAATCGGAACATGAGAAATATTGCAATACGTCTCAGGTATGACGGCAGTGCCTACCATGGATGGCAGCTGCAGAAGAAAGATATAACAGTTGCCTGCGTGCTTGAGGATGCCATCACCAAAGTGTGCGGACATCCTGTGCGGGTGACCGGCTGCGGCAGAACAGACGCCGGAGTGCATGCACTGCGATACTGCGCCAATTTCAAAACAGACTGCTCTATTCCTGCGGACCGGATACCCTATGCTGTGAACGCCAGACTCCCCGGAGACATAGCTGTTACTGATGCCGTGGAGGTGGAAGATGGCTTCAATGCCATCCTTTCATGTATAAAAAAAGAGTATATCTATAAGATACTGAACAGCAAAGTACGCGATCCATTCCTGGAAAACAGAGTCTGCTTCTATCCGCAGCATCTTGACATGGAACAGATGCAGAAGGCTGCAGCAGCGTTTATTGGCACACATGATTTTAAGGCTGTCAGGAGCGAGGGGACGCAGACAAAAACTACTGTCAGGACTGTTTTTTCCTGCACCGCCGAGAAAACGGAAGATATTATAACCATTTCCGTCTGCGCTGATGGGTTTCTTTACAATATGTGCCGTGCAATGGTCGGCACGATGGTTTATGCATCATATGGAAAACTTCGGCCGGAGGACATACCGGCGCTGCTTGAAACCGGGGACAGACGGCTGACCGGTCCGACGATGCCCCCTCAGGGACTTTATCTCAACAGGATATGGTATGATGGTCCCGCCGGGGAAATGATGGCTAAAGACTGAAGATAATCAAAGCTAAAAGGATCTTATTAAGATGAAGCTTGTCATAGATATTGTTCTGCTTGTAATAATAGCTCTGTGTACCTGGAAGGGTTATAAAAAAGGACTTATAGGCAACATTATCAGCCTTTTTATTATAATGGTTGCACTTCTGGGAGGCACAATTCTTTCAAAAGCGTATTCAGGCGAAGTGATCCCGGTCCTGCGCCCGTTTATAAGCGGATATGTCCATTCCCAGAACACAAGGGATAAGATAATCGAAAATATGGGATATAAGACAGGGGACTATTCTCTTGAGGACATACTGGCCAGAGATTCCTCTCTCAGATATGACTATGCATATGAAAGCATGCTGGATATCGGATTCTATGAAAAAACCAGCGAAAAACTGGCAGAAGATGCAGTGGACTATTCTGAAGCAAATGATATGTCCATGGCGGATGCGACGATTGAGGTGATGTGCGATACGATGACCTATGTCGCGGGACTCACCGTGGCATTCCTGATGATACTTATACTTCTGGTCGCCATCGGAAATCTGTTCAATCTTTCGCTCAGGCTGCCCAATATGGAGATGGTGGATGAGATAGGCGGCTCTGTACTGGGCTTTATAAAAGGCTTTTTATACTGTGTGCTGCTGTGCTGGTTCCTGAGCTTCCTCGGCGCAATTCTCGGAAGAAACACTCTTTATAACACTACTCTTGCCAGGTTCTTCCTTTCATTTAAATTCATCACCAACGGACTTCTTTGATCAAACGGAGGAAAAATGCAGTTTACTACCTGTTCCCGCTGCGGGAAAAATCCCGCGGTGGTGTTCATAACCAAATACGAGAATAATCAGGCAAAGAACGAAGGGCTTTGTCTTAAGTGCGCACGTGAGCTCCACATCAAGCCTGTCGATGACGTGCTGGATAAGATGGGGATATCCGATGATGAACTGGACGGACTCTCCGGGGACATGATGACTGCGCTTTCCGGAGTGGAAGACCTTCTCGAATCCAATGAAGAAGGTTCGTCTGAAGAGGACGATGACGGCAAGACAGCCACGTTCCCGTTTTTCGGCAAACTTTTCAACGGTCTCAAGGAAGGACTTGCAGCCCAGCAGAACGGAAAACCGGCGAATGAACCGCCTGCACCGTCTCAACCGCCCGTATCAGGCCGGCAGCAGCGGACATCTGCGCAGGATAACCGGCGTGCACAGAAAAGAAAATTCCTTGATACCTATTGTATAGATCTCACTGCAAGAGCCAGGGAAGGAAAGCTGGACAATATGATCGGGAGAGAGGAGGAGCTTGAAAGAGTTATCCAGATCCTCAACCGCCGTCAGAAAAACAACCCCTGTCTCATCGGAGAACCGGGCGTTGGCAAGACTGCAATAGCCGAAGGACTTGCCCAGAGGATCGCCATGGGCAATGTCCCGTATAAACTGAGGGACAAGGAAGTTCACCTGCTGGACCTCACAGCCCTTGTTGCCGGCACTCAGTTCAGAGGCCAGTTTGAAAGCAGAATGAAGGGGCTTATTGAGGAGATACGCAGGCAGGGCAATATCATTCTTGTTATCGATGAAGTACACAATATTGTGGGCGCGGGTGATGCCGAAGGCAGCATGAACGCCGCAAATATTCTGAAACCTGCACTGTCCCGAGGCGAGATACAGGTCATCGGAGCAACCACTTTCACCGAATACAGAAAGCATATCGAGAAGGACAGCGCCCTTGAAAGAAGATTCCAGCCGGTCACAGTGGCTGAGCCATCCATAGATGACAGCATTGCCATCATTAAGGGAATTGCGCATTATTACGAAGAATGCCATGGCGTGGAGATCCCGGACGAAATGTGCCGTCAGGCTGTAATGCTCAGTGAGAGGTATATCACCGACCGTTTCCTTCCGGATAAGGCCATTGACCTCATAGATGAGGCCTGCTCGGACGTGAACCTGAAAGATCCGGACATAAATCGCCGGATGATTGCAGAGAAGGAGCTTGAGAATCTCCGCTTTGAGCGGGAGTCACTGATGAGCGCAGAGGTCCCTAAAGATATAGAGGATCCTGATGCATTTCTGCAGATGAGATATGCAAGGATAGCAGATCTTCGAAGCAAAGAGCTCCAGCGTGAGCAGGAGATACAGGAGATCGAAGCCAAAGGCAGACCGCAGCTTAAAATAGATAATCTTGCACGTATAATTGAACTCTGGACAAAGATCCCTGCCAGCACGATAAAGGAAGGGGAACTGCAGAGGCTTGCCGGTCTGGAGGACAGACTGAAACAGCACATTATAGGTCAGGACGAGGCGGTCAAGGCGGTCTGTGCCGCAATAAGACGCGGGAGAGTAGGACTGAAGGTCAAGAGAAAACCGGTGAGCTTCATATTTGTCGGCGGCACGGGAGTTGGAAAGACGGAACTTGTAAAACAGCTTGCCGCGGATATGTTCGATACCCCGGAATCGCTTATCAGGCTGGATATGTCCGAATTTATGGAAAAGTTCTCGGTTTCACGCATTATCGGCTCACCTCCCGGATATGTGGGATATGATGAGGCGGGACAGCTCACAGAGAAGATCCGCAGAAGACCTTACAGCGTTGTCCTGTTCGACGAGATAGAGAAAGCCCACCCAGATGTTATGAACATCCTTCTGCAGATACTTGATGACGGCAGGATCACGGATGCACAGGGCAGAACTGTCAATTTTGAGAATACCATAATAGTGATGACCACAAATGCCGGCAGCGGAAACCGCAGCGGAAGCGTCGGCTTCGGAGGCTCTGTCAGTGATATGGGCCGTGAAAAGGCGATGAAAGCTCTTGGAGAGTTTCTCAGACCTGAGTTTCTTAACAGAGTGGATGAGATCATATGCTTCAATCAGCTCAGCGAAGATGATTTCCGCGGCATTGCTAAGATAATGCTCGGTGAAGTCGGTGCTGTTCTCTCAGAACGGAACATTGATTTCAGCTGGGACGACAGCCTTGTTGATATGCTCGTTAAAGAGGCGTATTCAATAACATACGGGGCCAGAGAACTGAGAAGGATTATACAGAAAAAGATAGAGGATCCGCTCGCAGAGGAGATGGTTAAGCCACGCGAAGGCGGCATAAGATCAATAGAGATATCCGTTGTAAACGGTGAACTTGTTATAAAGATCGATCCAGAGGCGGCATGAAAAAGCTGAAACCCCTGATAGTCACGTTCGCGATCCTTTCGCTGCTTTTCATATGGACAAATTCATTTCTCTCCTCAGGGGCGTCATCCAGAGCAAGCGGGTATTTTACGCGAATCCTGACACCGTTTCTTGATCTTATATTCGGCAGAGGAAATGTAACTGAGCACCTTGTAAGGAAGCTCGCGCATTTCTCAGAATATGCCTTTTACGGAATCTGGCTTGCGTTGTGGATGAAAGCTGATGAAAGAAACGCGCTCTACGCACTCTTTGCAGGCTTTGTGACAGCCTTTCTAGATGAGACCATACAGATGTTCACTGGCAGAGGCCCGTCGATAAAGGATGTCTGGATAGATGTGTTCGGCATAACCGCCGGGATCGGAGTCATCCATATAGTCATAGCAATCGTCAGACATTGCGGAAAAAATGAAGAATAAAAGAAGCAGTATGCTGGTTGTCATCAGCAACTGCTTCTTTTCTATAATTCTTTCACTGGCCGGTATCTGACTCTCCATGATGGCAGAATTACATGTGATCAAGCAAACTATGGTCACAGATACATGTGACAATAGCTTTTTGTGATCACCCTATATGTTTTGAACTGCTAAATGACGCAAATGACGCAAATGACGCAAATGACGCAAATGACGCTAATGACGCTAATGACGCTATCATCCTGCTGCCAAAATACCGTCATTTGCGTCATTAGCGTCATGGACCCATTTCCACCGATGCTTTTTCTAATAGAATGAGGAACCTTTTACGTTACCGTCAGAGATCCACAAATGAACGAGAGAACCCTCAAAGCATTGATATAACTATATATTCTTCACTTGGGGTAAGACGCAAGTGAACAAATGAAACCGCAAGTGAGACTCTTCACTTGCGGTGGCCGCAAATGAGCAAAGCGTTGGTATCACAGCGTTCTTTCTTCACTTGCGCATTTGTGTATTCCTAACGGAAAGAATAGCAAGTGAGCAAGTGCGGGGAAACGTCTGACATAAAAACAGGATATGAACTACGACCTGCAGCCGGCGTAAATGGTGACCGCTGTTCTTAAAAGAAAAACACCGGCAGGTGTACACCTGCCGGTATTTGATCAATATAAAAATATTTTCAGACTTCGGGATCCTGTCCTTCTGAAGCAGCTGCATCCGCTTCAGGGGCGGGAGTTTTTTCAACGGCTGCATTCTCAACGGGAATCATTTCAAATTTGTAGCCGCAGTTAGTGCAGAATTTGCTCTCTTTTGCATTTTTGCTTCCGCATTGCGGACAGAACTTGAATTCACCTGCAGGAGCAGCCGGTGCGGCAGGAACTGCTTTCACCTTCTCGGGAGGATCATTCATGGAGTCATCGAACTGGGGGCCTTCGTCTGCGTTGCGCTGGATCTCAACATAAAACGCAGCCTGGATGAGACCGGCAAAAAGGACGGCAAAGAGACAGAAGGCGAGATAGAGAAGAAATGCGACTAAGCCGAATATGAAGCCGATGTACTTGATCTGGGCAAGCAGCACAAGAATCAGGAATGCGACCCATACTATGACTATCCAAAGCAGATCCGCCCAGAACATCTTTGCCTTGAAGCCTTCGGTGCGCTTTTTGGAGACTTTATATGCCTCGGTCGCGGGAACATCCGGCTCCATCATGAGGATGTAAGGAGTGAGTCGGTATTCATAAGAGCGGATCACAGCAAATACGATGCCAACAACAGGGATGAGTGACCAGAGAAATACCCACAGATACATGTATCCCATTCCGCAGAGGACTCTCTTAATGGTCTTCCAGTCCTTAAAGCAGTCAAAAAGCTGCAGCGTGCGGATCTCTTCACCCAGGTAGCCGCGAAGGAATATCATGACCAGAGCAACGTCAAAGAGAAGCCCGATCGCAATACCTACACCGGGGATTATTCCGAACATAAGATTTGCCAGGAAAACAAGGAGAACACTCAGCAGTGAAAGCCCCCAGAGCTTTAACGGCTTGCGGCTTAGAACGGTAAATGCTCTTCCGTAGATCTTTTTAATCATTTTTTGACCTCCGATCCGATAATTTGTTAAAATTATAGCACAGCGCTCATGATTGCACAATAAGACTATATTAACAAATTGTTATTTATATAATCATGATCATAACTCTGATAAATACTGCCTGGATCCCGGATTGTTGCCAAACACTTTCATTCGTGGTATATTCAGGAAAAATGCCGGAAAAGGAGAAAAACATGCAGATAACATACAGACCTAAGGGCACTTGCTCACGGCTAATGGAAATTGAAACAGACGGGAATACGGTAAAGAGTCTTAAGGTTTTAGGCGGCTGTGACGGGAACCTCAAAGGGATCGCAAAGCTTGTTGAAGGCATGGAGATAGATGAGGTCATCTCCAGACTCGAGGGCGTTCGCTGCGGTTCAAAATCCACGTCATGTCCCGACCAGATCGCCAAGGCGTTGAAGATGGCAAAGGAACAGGCCTGAATGCTTGAGCAGATACTTAAGGAAGGATTCAGGGAATTAGGACTGCCTTTATCTGAAGAGGCAATTAGAAAATACCGGGTATACTGTGATCAGCTGCTTGAAACCAACAAGGTGATGAATCTGACAGCTATTGAAGGCGAAGATGATACGTCAAGGCTTCATTTTCTGGACTGTGCAGCATTGCTCTGCTTTGAGGATTTTAAAGGGAAAAGCCTTGTTGATATCGGCACTGGAGCCGGCTTCCCGGGACTTGCACTGAAGATCGCAGAGCCGGATATAAACCTCACGCTGCTTGACAGTCTTGATAAGCGCGTAGGTTTTTTAAAAAACACCTGTGATATGCTGGATATGGAAGATGTGGAGTGTATCCATGCAAGAGCGGAAGAGATACCATCCGGATTTCGAGAAAGCTTTGATATCGCAGCATCAAGGGCTGTTGCCAGGCTCAATGTCCTTGCAGAACTGTGTCTCCCGTATGTCAAGCCCGGGGGAGCGTTCATTGCCATGAAAGGACCGGAAGTGGACGAAGAGCTGGATGAAGCAAAGCCTGCGATAAAGAAGCTGGGCGGTAAGACTGAGGCAGTGAATAAATACACGATATTCGGAACGGATATTGTCCATTCTGCAATACTTATCAGGAAAGTATCATCCACACCGGCAGGATTCCCGAGAAAATGGGCACAGATAAAGAAAAAACCGCTGTAAAAAAACGGACTCTGATAAAGAGTCCGTTTTTCATATTTAATGAGTCAGACCTGATATCTTCTCACTTATCTTCTGCATCTCCGGCCTGTTTTTCATGATCTTTCATATCGGCTGTTTCGGCTTCAGTCTCCTGACCGTTTTCCGGTATATCTTCATCGACGGTGCTTTCGGCATCTGCAGATTCAGCTTCGTTTCCTTCATCCGGCAGGTTTTCGATATATGCAGGTTCCAGCTTCAGCGTGCCGTTTTTAACTCTCCTGGCGTTATAAATGAGCATTACTGCAGCAAACACTGCCAGAATTGCTGAAAGAAGCTGTGAAACGCGGATGCCTGAGTTTCCGATATAAAGAGAGTCAGTCCTCAGTCCCTCGATAAGCGTTCTTCCAATACCGTATACCAGCAGGTATATCAGCATGATCTGACCATTGTATTTTCTTTTATTCTTTTTCAGGAAAATGCTGAGGAAAATGAAAAGAGCAAAATTCCAGAGACTCTCATAGAGGAATGTAGGATGGACATAGATAGTACTGCCGTCAGGTGATGTAAGACCCATTCGGCAGAATATGCCGGTCTCACGCCCAAAAGCCTCTCTGTTGAAAAAGTTGCCCCATCTGCCTATCATCTGCCCTATGATAACGCCTACGATAACCAGATCGAGCATCGCGGCCACGCGCATTTTTTTATGTCGGCAAAGGAAGAAAATGACGATGATCCCTGCTATTATTCCGCCGTATATTGCAAGTCCGCCTTCCCATATGGCTATGATCTTGGAGGGATTGGCGATGTAATATTCAAGGGAAAACAGAACATAGTATAGCCTTGCTCCGATTATCCCTATCGGTATCGTCCATATGATTGTGTCATACAGATCATCCTCGCGTATTCCGAAGCTTTTGCACTTCTTTGTCATCCAGATGATAGCCAGAAGAAAAGCAGCAGCGATAACTATCCCGTACAAATAGATCGTCCGGCCGAAAACCGTAACATATGAAGGAGGATTGATCGTCCAGCTGCCAAGGAACGGAAAACTTATAAGACTGTCGCGCTGTATAGTTTCTATTATCTCTGTCATTGTATATTGCCTTTCAAAAAATAATGCGGTCAGGGATGGATAACGCTCATTGCAAGCCTTTCCGGCGCGAAATACTCGGTAAGGAATGCCACGCACTCCTCAACGCCTATCTTCTCGAGGATCTCAGGACCGTCAAACGGACAGGATCCGTGGAAATGTCCTTCTGCAAGACCTATGCATACTGTTTCAAAATCTTCGAATGACCTCAGGGCACCGCCTATCGAGGCTTTTTTTATTCGCCTGAACAGACCGGATTCAATGCCCAGAGCTTTAACTCTGTCTATTTCAGCGCAGACCTCATTGAGCACTGCATCCGGGTCAGGGCTTTCACCGCTGAGACTTACCATAGCGGTGTCACATACATAATCCACGTCCCACGAAAAACTCCTGTTTATAAGACCGGAACTGTACAGTCTGTTATAGAAGGCGGAGGATGGCCCAAAAACACAAAGAACAGCGAGTTTTGCCGTAAGCTGCTGACGTGTCCGGTCACTTTCTGAAGGGAGTATTTTTGAACCGATGATAAACTGAGGGGCAGATATTTCAGCGGCTGCGCTTATACTCGTTTCATATGGCAGGACACCATCCCCTTCACCATAATCCGGCTCAGGTACGGAAGCAGATTCCCAGCCCGAAAGCGTTTCCTCCGCAATGGCCACGACATCCTCCGCTTTTATGTTGCCTTCAACGCAGAGGATCATGTTCCCGGGACAGTAGAAAGTCTGATGGCATTTATAAAGGGTATCGGCGGTGATACCGGAGATGCTTTCCACCGTACCTGCTACCTCAACCTTCACGGGGTGGTTCCTGTAGAGAAGTTTCAGAAAATTGTAATACAGTGTGCGGCCGGGGTTGTCCAGACCCATCATTATCTCCTGACTGATGATGGGCTTTTCCTTTTCTACCGTATCATCTGTGAAGAACGGAGTAGTAACGAAAGCGAGCAGCAGGCGCAGATTTTTTTCGAACTGTTCAGTACTGCTGAAATAATAGCAGGTCATCTCAGATGATGTGAACGCATTGGGATCGGCCCCGGTGGCAGACATTGCAGAAAACACATCCGTTCCGTCCGGCATGTCGAACATCTTGTGCTCCAGAAAATGGGCGATCCCGGCAGGAGTGCTGTATTCCATGCCGTCCATGCGGAAGACCATGTCCGCCCCACCGTAATTTACTGCAAAAGCAGCAAAATAAGTGCGGAATTCGGGCTTTTCCAAAACTCTTATCTCCAGCCCGTTGGAAAGAACTGCAGATTTGTATGTTTCACCTATATTTTTATACTCATAGCTTCTTATATTCAATCTGAAACCTCCGGATCAGTTTCTGTCGGCTGTTCTTCTTCAGCATTCTCGTCCCCGACTTCTGAGGGCGCAAGAAGATATATCATATCACACTCTGTTGCCCGTGCAGCTTCACTAACATCACCGGCTGTCACATCCTTTAAAAGTTCGGCGCTCTCTTCAGGCGAATAATCAGTGCCCTCAACAGCACGGACAAGGTAAAACGATTCGAGAGCACTCTGACTGTCGGATATGGCGAGGGTATCCGCTATACATACCGCTTTGGCCGATTCAAGTTCTTCTTCTGTTATTTCACCGCGTTTTATGGCGTCAAGCTGTGAAAAGATCTCATTTTCAGCAGTCTCAAAATTATCGGCGGAAATGCCAGAGCTGACATACATAATGCCTTTTCTCAGATCAGGTGCGGACGAAATATCATAGCAAAGCCCCATTTTCTCTCTGAGGTTCATAAAGAGCTTGGAAGTGACGCTGCCGCCGAAAACGGCATTGAAGACTGTCACCCGTGACCTGTCTTCAAGCTCCATGCTGTCTCCGAGGCGCCATCCCATAACGAGCCGTGCCTGACTGAGAGACATTTCTTCTCTGCAGAAGCGAGGCTTTTCCTCCAGAGCATTCAGCCTTATTTCGGTGCCGATGTCATAATTGATCTCAGCTCTCGGCATTGCGGAAAGATACTCCTTAAGTGCCGATACTGTTCTCTTTTCACTTTCCCTGCCGCAGTAGAATATCTCCATGGGACAGGTCTCGAGCAGCATACGGTACTGCTTCGTTAGTTTTTTGTAGTGTATGTCCTCTACATCTTCCGCTTTGCCGTATCTGCCCGCGGAATAATCTTCAAAGCAGCACATCTCTTCTCTGCACCGCGTTATTGCATAGCCGCGCTTGTTGTTTATCACGCTCAAAAGCATCTGAGTGAGCTTTTCCTTTTCACTCTCGACATATTGCGGAAGAAACAGACCGCCCTTGGTGGCAGGGCGCAGCAGGATATCTGAAAGAAGAGAAACTACATTGCTGAATTCATCAGCGCCGGAAGGAAGAAAAGCTTCTTCCGGGAAACTCGCGGAAAGTCCGATGCATTGTATTTCGCCAAGCTGTCTTACACTGGGGGCGATGACTGCACCGTATAGCTCTTCCATACGGGCGTTCAGCTTCTCCATGTCCGGATATCGCAGGGTACCTCTGTACAGAACACTTGGAATGAGCGCGTTCAGCGCTGCAGTTTCACGCTTGAGCTGAGTGAGGAGAGTGAAGCTCATATATGATGTTTTGAATTTTGCTGTGTAAAGATAATTCAGCCATATGCCCGGCATTATTTCACGTCTTACAAGCCCCATGCTGATCACCTCTCTGATAGACATTATCAATTTAAATATTATATTTATTATATCATGCTGATATATAAAATGACAGATTTAATTATTGCTCACAAAAGCGCCTGACAAGAAAAAACACTTGACAGATCGGGGGCGTTGCGGTATACTCCGAAAAGTGATTTATCTTGACAGGAGGCGCGCTGTGGAAAAAAGCAGACTCAGGCAGACGATGCTGCTGGATTTCTATGGAGAACTCCTTACCGATAAGCAGAGAGAGTGCTACGATCTGCATTATAATGAAGATCTGTCGCTCTCTGAAATTGCGGAACAGCTTTCAATATCCAGGCAGGGAGTGTGGGACAATATCCGCCGTGCGGAAATGTCGCTTTCTGAATATGAGGAAAAAACAGGCCTGCTGGAGAGATTCGATTCAATAAAGGAAAAGATCGCTGAGATAAAAAGTGCATGTGCTAAGCTGGGAGCTGTGGCGGGAGATATTACTGTTATGCTTTCAGACCTGGAGGCGGATCTGTGAGGGTAAAAGATGGCGTTTGAAAGTCTTACGGAAAAACTGAATGCAGCGTTTAAAAAGCTTAGAGGGAAGGGACGCCTGACATCTTCAGACATAAAAGAGGCCATGCGCGAGGTTCGTATGGCGTTGCTGGAGGCAGATGTCAGCTACAAAGTCGTAAAGGATTTTACGAAATCAGTCACTGAGCGCGCCAGCGGTGCTGAGGTGCTTGAAGCCCTGAGCCCGGCCCAGATGGTGATAAAGATCGTCAATGAAGAGCTTTGTGCTCTTATGGGCGGTGAAAACGAAAAAATAAACATATCGTCAAAATCTCCGAGCATTGTTATGCTCGTAGGTCTTCAGGGAGCCGGAAAAACTACCAACGGTGCAAAACTTGCCGCATATATGAGGAAGCAGAGCAAACGTCCGCTCCTCGTGGCATGCGATATATACAGACCTGCCGCCATCAAGCAGCTTGAAACTGTCGGAGCACAGCTTGATATCCCGGTTTTTCAGATGGGACAGACTGATCCTGTCGATATTGCAAAAGCTTCAGTGGAATATGCAAAGAAGCACGGCAACGATCTGATATTCCTCGATACTGCAGGACGGCTGCATATCGATGAGGAACTCATGAACGAACTCAAGAATATCAAAGCAGCTGTGGAACCTGCTGAGATACTCCTCGTCGTGGATGCTATGACAGGTCAGGATGCTGTCAATGCTGCGACAGCATTTGACGAAGCTCTCGGTATTACAGGCGTAATGCTCTCCAAGCTGGACGGAGATGCAAGAGGCGGTGCTGCTCTGAGCGTCAGAGCGGCGACGGGAAAGCCGATAAAGTTCATCGGCACAGGAGAAAAGCTTGATATGATCGAGCCCTTCCACCCTGAAAGGATGGCTTCCAGGATACTTGGAATGGGTGATGTTCTGACTCTGATTGAGAAAGCCGAGCAGAGCTTTGACGAGAAAAAAGCCCTTGAAGCGGCGGAAAAACTCAGAGCAAACAGATTTACGCTTACGGATTATCTTGACCAGATGGGACAGCTGAAAAGCATGGGCGATCTTGAAAGCATCGTAGGCATGATCCCGGGCATGGATGCCAAAGCTCTTAAAGGTGCAAAGATCGACGATAAGGCGATGGCAAGGCAGGAAGCTATAATCCTTTCCATGACTCCAGCTGAAAGGGAAAACCCGTCCCTGCTGAATTCCAGCAGGAAAAAACGCATTGCTGCCGGCAGCGGAACAGCTGTAGTGGATGTCAACAGACTGCTCAAGCAGTATGAATCACTTCAGCAGATGATGAAGCAGCTGAACGGAAAGAATATGAAGAAACTTCAGAAAAAGATGGGCCGCTTCGGCGGAATGGGCGGAGGCTTTCCCGGCATGTCAGGGTTCGGAGGCTTCGGTATTTGATCAGCTTACCTGCGCATAATGCGCTTGTAATATTTTATCCCAGGCAAAATAAACATGGAGGTGAAAATAATGGTTAAAATCAGACTTCGCAGAATGGGTGCCAAGAAGGCTCCTTATTATCGTGTTGTTGTTGCTGATTCTCACAGCCCTCGCGACGGACGCTTCATTGAAGAGCTCGGCACATATGATCCAATGGCTGACAGCGACAAGATAAAAGTCGATATGGAACGTGTGAAATACTGGATTTCCAACGGCGCACAGCCTACTGATACAGTTCGCGGCCTCATCAAAAAGCTTGAGGGCTGATAAGGAGTTTCTACCGGCATGAAAGAACTATTGACCTACATTGTGCAGAGTCTTGTCGAACATCCAGACGAGGTCTCTGTGACCGAGCGCAAAGGCGACGGCGAGACGATCTTTGAGGTTCGTGTTGCCGACGGTGATATGGGCAAGGTCATTGGCCGGCAGGGAAGGATCGTAAAGCAGATCCGAATACTTATGCGGGCCGTCGCCCAGAGAAAGGGCAAAAGTGTATCAGTCGAGATCCTCGACTGAACTGATAAAGGGCGTGCTGCAAAGTGCCGCAGCGGTGCCGGCAGAAACGTGATAAAAGCATGTTTCTGACCGGGCAACGGCATGTCGCGGCGCGCCGTTTATTTATTTGTAATAAGAGCTGAGAGGTATATTCCGTGCCTATAGAAAGATTTATTGAAGCGGGTAGGATAACCAATACTCACGGCGTATCGGGAGATGTGAAAATCGAAGTGTGGCTCGACAGCCCGGATTTCCTGAAGCGCTGCAAAAGAGTGTTTATCGATGGAAAGGAATACAGATTCCGCTCTGCAAGACAGCAAAACAGGTTCCTTATCGTATCTTTTGAAGAGATTGCAGACGTCGCTTCTGCCATGCCGTTCAAAGGGAAAAAAGTATATATCGACAGAGATGATGCGCCTTTGAAAAAAGGTGAGTTTTTCCTGCAGGATATCATTGGTATCAGAGTTGTCGATCAGAACGGCAGAGAGGTGGGAGTGCTCCGGGAGATATTCGAAGCTCCGGCCTCAGCGGTTTATGTAGTGCAGGGAGAATCAGAGCACCTTATTCCCGCGGTTCCTGAATTCATTATGGACACGGATGTTGAAAACGGAGTTCTTACCGTAAAACTGATAGAAGGAATGTGATCGGATGCGCATAGACATTATGACGCTCTTTCCCGAAACGGTCAGCGCAGTCCTTCATGAGAGCATTATAGGACGCGCAGCTAAAAAAGGCATTGTGGAGATTAACTGCGTCCAGATAAGAGATTTCACTGATAACCGGCAGAAACAGGTGGACGACTATCCGTACGGCGGCGGATGGGGATGTGTTATGATGGCCCAGCCGCTCAAAGCCTGTCTTGACAGCATCCTTTCTGATGCTTCTCAACTGCGCACGAGAGTAATATACATGTCGCCTCAGGGGAAAACATTTGACCAGAACACGGCCAGGCGCTTGGAAAATGATTATGACAGACTTGTTCTGGTATGCGGTCACTATGAGGGTATTGACGAAAGATTCATTGAAGAATGCGTTGACGAGGAGATCTCGATAGGCGATTTTGTGCTCACCGGAGGAGAGATAGCCGCAATGGCTGTTGCTGACTCAGTGTGCAGACTTGTCCCCGGAGTGCTCTCTGATGAGCAGTGCTATATAGGAGAGAGCCATTGGGAAGGGCTGCTCGAATATCCTCAGTATACGAGGCCTGAAGTATGGGAGGGCAGGGAAGTGCCGGAAATACTGCTTCAGGGTGATCATGCGAAGATCGAAAAGTGGAGGAGAAAAAAGCAGCTCGAGAGGACGATCTCAAAGCGTCCGGATCTTTTTTCGAAATTCACTCCCGAAACAAAGGAAGACGCTGATCTTCTCAGGGAGATCGAAAAGGATAAGAAACGGATAAAGCTTACAATGCCCCTTTCATACAGACCTGCAGTAACGGGGGATATACCGGATATACTGAAAATAACAGATGATGCAAGAGAGAGCCTTAAACGGTTCGGAGTGGATCAATGGCAGGGGCCTTATCCGGAGAGATATGTTTTTGAAGCGGATATCGACAGGAAAGAATGCTTCATTATTCTGCACGGCGAAGAAACCGCCGGCTTTTTCACGCTTTCTGTGAACGAGGAAGAGGACTACCGTAATATAACAGACGGAAAGTGGAGCAATGACCTTCCATACTGCGTGCTCCACAGATCAGCTGTTTCCGCGAAATACAGAGGCACCGGGATATCGGCGTTTATGATGAAGTGTGTAAAGCAGCAATGTGCCCTGCTCAACAGGCAAGTGATCAGGGTAGACACGCACAGAAAAAACAAGGCGATGCTGAAGCTGCTCCGTGATTCCGGTTTCTCTTACAGAGGCAATCTGATAATAAGCAGTGAAGAAGGTCATGATCCGGCACGTCAGGCTTTCGATATCGTCTTGAAATAACAGGAGGGATAGCAATGAAAAAACCCATTCTTTGGACTGTCGCCTGCACTTTGGCTATAATTGCCACTATCGTCGGAGGCTGGACCGCGACGTCTACCGGATGGATACTTATTGTGCTTGCAGTTATATGCGCGGCGCTCCAATGGCTTGCATGGTTTAAGCACAAATGAGTGAGCTGACGGATATAAGGGAGATCAAAGCCCTGCTGGACAGGCACGGCTTCAGGTTTTCAAAGTCTTTGGGACAGAATTTCCTTATCCAGCCGTGGGTGCCGGAAAAGATCGCAGAGTGTTCCATGCTCGACGGGAATACCGGGGTTTTGGAAATTGGTCCGGGTATAGGATGCCTTACCAGCAAACTCTCGGAGCAGGCAGGAAAAGTGGTCAGCATAGAACTTGATCCGTCTCTTATGCCGATCCTTGAGGAAACGCTGTCCGGATGCGGAAACGTTGAGATTGTGTTCGGAGATGTACTTAAGCAGGATCTGAATAAGATCGTCGCTGAGAAGATGCAGGGATTCAGACCGGTGGTATGTGCTAATCTCCCGTATAATATCACAAGTCCCGTGATAAGCGCTTTGCTGAAAGCGGGATGTTTCCGACAGATGACACTGATGGTGCAGAAAGAGGTCGCTGCGAGGATATGTGCAAAAGCAGGTGACGATGATTACAGCGCTTTCAGCATCCTCGTACAGTGGTATGCGGACCCGGAACTGATGTTTGATGTTGCCCCCGACTGCTTTTTGCCACAGCCGAAGGTCACATCTTCTGTTATCAGACTGAAGGTTCCCAATGTACGCAGATATCACACGGAAGATGAAGAGTTCATGTTCAGGGTGGTAAGATCTGCGTTCGGACAAAGGAGAAAGACCCTGGTCAACGCACTCTCTTCCGGAATCCGTGAACTCAGTAAGCAGGACATAGCCGATACCGTCTCTGCATGCGGTTTTGATGAAAGGATAAGAGGAGAAGAACTCTCAATTAATGAATATTGTTTATTATCTGACGAATTATTACGCAGGATCCATCTTTTCAAACATTAATTGAGATGATATAATAAATATTTACATGGAAGGATATAAATATCCGTTATAAATAATTAATTTGAGCTGATAAGAAAGGGAAATTACATGAGCAAAAAGTACGTATACCTGTTTTCCGAAGGCAATGCGGGAATGCGCGAACTCCTTGGCGGTAAGGGTGCAAACCTTGCCGAAATGACCAGGATAGGTCTGCCTGTTCCCCAGGGCTTCACCATCACCACCGAGGCTTGCACCAGATATTATGAGGACGGCCGCCGTATAGATGATGATATCATGGCCGAAATTATGCGCTTTGTCGGTAGAATGGAGATAATCAACGATAAGAGATTCGGCGATCTCAATAAGCCGCTTCTCGTTTCTGTCCGTTCCGGTGCACGTGCTTCTATGCCCGGCATGATGGACACCATACTCAACCTCGGCCTGAATGAGGACGTTGTTGCTGCAATGATCGCCGGAAATCCCGACCCGAAGTTTGAGAGATTCGTATACGATTCCTATCGCCGCTTTATCCAGATGTTCTCCGATGTCGTAATGGGTGTCGGCAAGAAGTACTTTGAGCAGCTTATCGACAAGATGAAGGCCGAAAAGGGAGTGACATATGATGTGGAGCTCACCGCAGCCGATCTTAAAGAGCTTGCCGAGCAGTTCAAGGCAGAGTATAAAGCCCAGCTGGGCGAAGATTTCCCCACCGATCCTATAGTTCAGCTCAAGGAGGCTATCAAGGCTGTTTTCCGTTCCTGGGACAACCCGAGAGCCAATGTCTATCGCCGCGATAACGATATCCCTTATTCATGGGGCACTGCAGTATCTGTAATGCCTATGGTGTTCGGAAACCTGAATGAGAATTCCGGAACAGGCGTTGCCTTTACCCGCGATCCTGCAACTGGTGAGAAGAAACTTATGGGCGAGTTCCTCACTAATGCCCAGGGTGAAGATGTTGTTGCCGGCGTCCGCACTCCTATGCCTATCTCCCAGATGGAGGAGAAGTTCCCTGCTGCCTATGAGCAGTTTGTAAACGTATGCGAGATCCTTGAACAGCACTACCGCGATATGCAGGACATGGAGTTTACCGTTGAAAACGGCAAGCTGTATATGCTCCAGTGCAGAAACGGCAAGCGCACTGCGCAGGCTGCCCTCAAGATAGCCTGTGACCTTGTTGATGAGGGAATGATCGATGAGAAACAGGCTGTGCTCATGATAGATCCCCGCAACCTCGATACACTGCTCCATCCCCAGTTCGACACTGCAGCACTAAAGAAAGCTGTTCCTCTTGGCAAAGGCCTCGGCGCTTCTCCCGGAGCTGCCTGCGGCAAGGTAGTATTCTCCGCGGAAGATGCAAAGGAATGGGCTGCCCGCAAGGAAAAGGTGGTCCTTGTCCGCCTTGAGACCAGCCCCGAGGATATCGAAGGCATGAAAGCCGCACAGGGCATCCTTACTGTCCGCGGCGGCATGACCAGCCACGCTGCTGTCGTTGCACGCGGAATGGGCTCTTGCTGCGTTTCCGGATGCGGTGACATCAAGATGGATGAGGAGAACAAGAAATTCGAGCTTGGCGGAAAGACCTTCCACGAGGGAGATTTCATCTCCATCGACGGTTCTACCGGCAATATCTATGATGGCCTCATCCCCACTGTTGAGGCAACCATTGCCGGCGAATTCGGCCGCATCATGAAATGGGCTGATGAGTACCGCCGCCTAAATGTGCGTACCAATGCCGATACCCCCAGAGATGCGCGCAAAGCACGCGAACTCGGTGCTGAAGGCATAGGCCTCACCCGTACTGAGCACATGTTCTTCAACTCCGACCGTATCGCTGCTTTCCGTGAGATGATCTGCTCGGATACGGTTGAAGAGCGTGAGGCTGCTCTTGCAAAACTCGAGCCGATGCAGCAGGCTGACTTTGAAGGTATTTATGAAGCCATGGAAGGCGATCCCGTCACCATCCGTTTCCTCGATCCTCCTCTCCACGAGTTTGTTCCCACAGAGGAAGCCGATATAGAAGAGCTCGCAAAAGCTCAGGGCAAGTCTGTCGAAGCTATCAAGGCCATCATCTCCTCTCTCCATGAGTTCAACCCGATGATGGGACACCGCGGCTGCCGTCTTGCTGTAACATATCCTGAGATCGCGGTTATGCAGACCCGTGCTGTTATAAAGGCAGCCCTTGCAGTTCAGAAACGTCATCCCAAGTGGACTATGGTCCCCGAGATCATGATACCGCTGGTAGGTGAGAAGAAAGAGCTCAAGTATGTCAAGGATGTAGTCGTGAAGACTGCTGATGAAATTATTGCCGGCTCCGGCGTCGATATGAAGTATCTTGTAGGTACTATGATCGAGATCCCGAGAGCTGCGCTTACTGCAGATGATATTGCTCAGGAAGCTGAGTTCTTCTCATTCGGCACCAACGACCTCACTCAGATGACCTTCGGCTTCAGCCGTGACGATGCAGGCAAGTTCCTTTCCGCATACTATGATAAGAAGATCTATGAGAACGATCCGTTTGCCAAGGTAGATCAGATAGGCGTTGGCAAACTTGTTGAGATGGCCTGCAAACTCGGCCGTTCAACACGCCCCGATCTTCACCTCGGTGTTTGCGGCGAGCATGGCGGTGACCCGACTTCCGTCGAATTCTTCCACAAGGTCGGCCTTGACTATGTCTCCTGCAGCCCGTTCCGCGTTCCTATCGCGAGACTTGCTGCGGCACAGGCGGCTATCAAGGAAGAGAAGTAATTATTAATATTTGGTATTGATAAAAAAACAACTGCCTTCCCGTTGCGGAAGGCAGTTGTTTTTTATAATTTAAAAGATGTTCAGTTGGAATTGATCCTGTTTTTTGCGTTTTCAAGCCAGGTTCCTCTGCGGTAATATATAAAGAGTGCGACCCCGGTGATGACCCATGAAGTGACGTAGGAAAGAGACAGAACCAGCACAGTATGTATGGCAGCGAAGACAGTCACAATCCAGATGATCCTAAACAGACATATACCTATACCTATTATGATGACCGGCTTTACGGCATCGCCTGCGCCTCTCAGGACTGCGGATATGACCTCTATAAGTGTCCATGTGAAATAATAAGGCACAAAATAAGTCATCATTGTATAGGTAGTGCTTACAACATCTTTGTCTGTAGTAAGGATTTTCAGGAGCGGCCGGCCGAGAAGCATAAGTGCACTGCTGAGAAATACTGTTATCCCGACTGACAGGATCATACCCTGACGAATACACTGTTTTACCCTGTCATAATCTCCTGCACCTATGTTCTGACCTATAAAGCTTGTTATCGCTGCTCCGAGCGCATTGCTGACCGCCCAGTAAATACCGTCTACCTTTGAGGTCATTGCCCACGAAGCAACTACTATTGTGCCAAGCGTGTTGACGCCGACCTGTATTACCATATTGGATATTGAAAACATGGAAGCCTGTAATCCGGCAGGTATTCCGATCCTGAGCATACCGGAGATAAACTGCCTTTTCAGCCTGAGATCACTTATCTCAAGTCCGTATTCTCCACCCGGACGGAACAGCTTGGCAGTCAGGAGCGATGCATTGAGGATCTGGGCAATGACCGTTGCTACGGCGACACCTGTGATCCCCCAATGGAAGAAAACCACAAATACGATATCAAGAATGATATTGCATACGCAGGCGGCGACCATATATATAAACGGACTGACCGAATCACCGACTGCGCGTAGCATGTTCGATTCCATATTCAGGATAAGGATAAAAGGCACGCCCAGAAAGTATATGCGCAGATAAAGCACAGATCCGGATAAGGTATCGGCAGGGGTTTTAAGGAGCCTAAGAATTGCCGGTGATGCGAACAGACCGAAGACAGTAAGAGCAATACCCATGATAAGGCACATCATCAATGCGCTTCCTGAAGCTTTTTTAATATCGCCGTATCTGCCGGCACCGAATATCTGTGCAATAAGCACTGAAGAGCCGGTAGTGACAGCAACGAAAAAGCCAATAAGCAGATTGATTATCTGTGCTGCACTGCCGCCAACTGCGGCGAGAGCAGCTGTACCGACGAATCTGCCTACTACCATACCGTCGACCGCATTATATAGCTGCTGGATGCATGTTCCTGCTGCAATCGGCAGGAAGAATATCAGAAGCTTTTTCCAAACGACACCTGTCGTCAGATCTCTTCTTTCATTCAATGAAGCCATATCAGTGTTCAAACCATTTCAAAGCAAACTCAGAGACGGCTGCAGCGAGTGCTTTGATCTCCCATCCCGATGAATTGACCGACAGATCGAATGCACCTGCGTCGCCCCATGGGAGGCCGGTCAGCAGTTCCCTTATTCTTGAACGTTCCTTGTCTATCCGGCGTATGTTTTTTTCAATCTCTTTTTCAGAAAGACGGCCTTCGTTCTTCTTCTCCTCAAATCTCATACAGCGGTCTATACGGCTTTGAAGATCTGCACACACGAAGATACGGAACGGGGCATGGTCGCTGAGTATGATGTCAGCATCACGGCCGACAATTACGCAGTCATTACCGGCAGCCGCTATGTTTTCAATGATCTCACGCTGTCTGACCATGAGAGAGGTCCGGATGTCGCCGTTAAAATCATTGCTGAAGACAGCAGATGAGAAACTGCTTCTGAAAGTCATGGGGATGCTGTTCCAGCCATGATTTGACAGTACGCTTTTCACATAATCGGGATCAAGTCCCTGATCGTCTGCCAGACGCTGTATTATCTCTTTGTCGTAATAATCCCAGCCGAGTATATCGGAAATCCTCTTTCCCAACTCCCGGCCTCCGCTGCCGAACTGACGGCTTATCGTTATCAGACGCATAAAAGCCTCCTGCTCTGTTTTGTCGCTAGATTATAATTCTTTCCGGGACCGAATGCAACTGTAATAATCTAACGACTATGCGATATTGCGCTCTTACGGCGCTTGTGCTAGATTAATATAGATAGTTTTCGCTTTAAAACTGGAGATATCATTATGATACAAAGAATTGAAAGAGGCTCCGCTGTTTATTTTTATATAGGCAATGAAAGCATAAGCTGTATCCTGAAGCTGAGTTACGGAAAGCTGCAGCTGATTCATCTCGGTTCTCCCGTGCGTCCGGATGATGCAGAGGCGATGTGTTGCAGTGCTTTGTTAGGCTGGGGCAACGATGTGCTGTATTCAGAAGGAGACAGCGCATCCTGTCTTGATACTCTGCCGCTTGCATGGAGCGATACGGGTACCGGTGACTACAGAGAGAGTCCTGCGGAACTTATGACAGACGGGAAACCTGTTTCCGGAGATTTTATATACTCACATTCGGAAACCATCGATCATTCTGAAACCTGTATGTCAGCATTGCCCCATCCGCATGGTGAGCATGAAACACTCAGGATCGTGATGCGTTCAGATAACAGCCTTCTTGACGGATTGAGGCTTGAGCTGTATTTCTCAGTCTTTGATTCTGTGCTTGTCAGACGTACCGTACTGGTGAATGACTCGGACAGTACTATTGCAGTAACAAAGCTTATGAGTTCGTGCGCGGATATCAGGGGAGACTTTGTGATGTCGACATTCGACGGCGGATGGATCAGAGAGACGCACAAACATGATGCTTCGGTGTCATATTCAAGGATAGTCAACGAGAGCACCAATGGCTTTTCTTCAAACAGACATAATCCCGGGTTTATCCTTGCCTCGAATGATGCCGGTGAGGATTTTGGAGAGGTTTACGGCTTAAATCTGATCTGGTCCGGAAACCACTATTCCTCTGTGCAGCGTTCCGCTACAGGTTTTACAAGGGTGCTGCAGGGAATAAGCCCTGAAGGGCTTTGCGTTGAACTTACGCCGGGAAAAAGCTTTGAAACGCCCGATGCAGTCATCGCCTGGTCGGATCGCGGCTGCAACGGCCTTTCAGAGCGTATGCATGACTTTATCAATAACTGCATCATCCCGGAATACTGGCAGTACAGAGAGAGGCCTGTGCTCTACAACAGCTGGGAAGGCAGCATGTTCAGCTTTACTGAATCAAAGCTGATCTCACTTGCCAGAAAGGCGAAAAGGCTGGGATGCGAGCTGTTCGTCCTTGATGATGGCTGGTTTGGAGCGCGTAATAATGATCACTCAGGTCTTGGAGATTATGATGTTAACAGGAAAAAGCTTCCCGGAGGTATAGAAGGGCTGGCCCGGAGAATTCATGCGGAAGGTCTTCAGTTCGGACTGTGGTTCGAGCCGGAAGCCGTCAATCCTGAGTCTGAATGTTACAGGAAGCATCCTGACTGGGTCCTTTCTTCACAGGGCTCAAAGCAACTTTATGGCAGAAACGAACTACTGCTCGATCTTACTAAAGCCGAAGTCCGGGATTATATCGTCGATTCGGTCACAGCCATACTCGACAGTTCCGATATACAGTATGTAAAATGGGACATGAACAGGAATTCACCTGTCACCGGAGAAAAAGCATTTGATTATATTCTTGGCCTTTACGATATCCTGAACAGGATTTTCAGACCCAGGCCGCAGATACTGCTTGAAGGATGCTCATCGGGAGGTAACAGATTTGATCTCGGTATGCTATGCTTTGCACCGCAGATATGGGCATCAGATGATACAGACCCCATTGAGCGGATAGAGATACAGAACGGGCTGTCATATCTGTATCCTCAGAGCACCATTGGCGCACATGTTTCTGCTGCACCTCATTCTATGACACTGAGAAACACGCCGATGTCGACCAGAGCGAACGTGGCCTTTTTCGGTATCTTCGGGCTTGAATTCGATCTTGACAAGATGCAGCCGGTGGAAGAGGCGGAACTTAAAGATACGGTCAGCTATTATAAAGCGCACAGAAAGGTCTTCCAGTTTGGACGGTTCAGGAGAAACAGAGCGGAAAAAGGCGCTGTTTGCTGGCAGGTATCAGATGAAGAATATACCATGTGCGGTCTTTTCCATAAGTTTGTTCCGGCAGGTCCGGAGAACGAATGGATGTATGCAGAAGTTCCGCATGCAGATAAGCTGTACAGCGTGGAAAGCAGACCTCAGCTTTTGCGTGTAAGGCAGTTTGGAGGTCTGATGAAACATCTTCTTCCTGTTGAACTTGATCCGGATGGACTGATACTCAGGACCGCGGATAACCGTTATAAAATGTATGACGGAAAAACAACTGCTGTATGCTCCGGCAAAGCGCTGCGTGCCGGTATACCCGTAGCGAAGCGTTTTTCCGGAACAGGTTACGAGAAAGGTCTCAGGGTGCAGGGCGATTTCGGCTCGAATGTATTCGAAATAAAGAATAAAGATAAATAACAGATGAACCCGGAGCATTTGCTCCGGGTTCATCTTCTGATTCAGGGTTATCAGCTTATCCGTATTGATCCCATTATTACTGTAACATCCGGATCTTCCGGAAGATCTCTGTAATCAATATCGCTGTTTTTGTCCTTGATAACGGTCACAAGTAAGTAGCTGTATTCTGTCGCTGGGAAAACAAAGCAGACATTGTCGCCGTTAAAATACATATAACCGGAATTATCTCCGTATACGACCGGAGCAAATCCTTTTTTCTTCTCCTTGAGAACGTCAGCAAGAGCGGCAAAATTCTCGCCGCCGGCAAAATCGGAATACTCTATTTGTATGTTGAAGTCCTCACCGTAGATGGCGGCTGCATGAGATACACTGGTGAATGTTAAGAATTCCTCTTCGATCTGTTTGAAAGAGAATCTGTCTGCATCATATGTGAACTTCACATCAACGGTTCTAGCATCACTGTATCCCGAAACAAAACTGTAGCTTCCTTCGCACGGATTCACAGCGGTATTCTTCTTTGCATCGTTTTTGGCAGGATCATTATCTTCTTCCTCTTTATCTTTTTTTACGAGGATAAAAGTCCCTACTGCAAGAGAGGCGATCGCGGGAACGAGAAGTATCCATTTTTTCATGTGATTTCCTCCGTTTGAGCTGTATCTGTCAGAACAATTCTATCAAATGGTAAAGGCTCATTCAAGAAGTTTATTTTTAATGTATGAGATGACCGTATGAGTCAAAAACGTAGCTTCCTTCATCTGTGACCATCACGCAGTCTTTCATTATGCTTCCGTCGGCGTTTCTATACATTTCACCTTTTTCATCGGCTATCCATCCCTCGGCGGAAACGGCAGACTCACAGTAGGGAGGTTTGAGATCGTTCATTGCCTGGTTATCCTGAAAGTGCCACCATTCGGATACGATGTTATGCAGATCATTAGATTCCATCAGCCTGTATATCATAGAAGAGGCCTGATTGTTACTGTATATCGTGCTGTACGCGCTCAGATCATGCATATTTGTCTGAGCAATTATTTCTTCATCTGTAATCGCGTCCTCAAATGTCATATCCAAAGCAACACCCATGTTATGACGTGACCATCCCGGAGCGAGAAAAGCACCGATATCCCACCCGTTTTGCTCGATCAAATCTCTGTATTTAAGGTAATTCCTCGGCATTTCGCCTTCTTTTGGCGCAGGGACAGAAGGCAGGCTCACCGTTTTTCCTGAATACGTGGCTGCGGGAAGCATGACGTCCAGAATGGATACTGCTGTATCATATATATACTCCGTTGCTGTTTTCGGCCTGTATGCATCATATATCCTTATGCGATAGCCTGCGTCGAGAGCCTGTTTTGCGGCAGGGATGAGCTTCTTAGTACATGGATAAAGAAATGGAACAAGAAAACTCCCGTCAGCCAGCCGGACGTGCTCATATCCTCTGATGACCCTGCCGGTAAGGCCGGGTATTTCATATTCATGTATCGCAAAAAGTGATGAATAGCTGTTGGTTATATCATATGAACAGAGATCTCCGATGAATTCAGGCAGGTTTATGAGACAGTAAGTGCTGTCGATATATCCATAGACTCCTTCTGAAAGCCTGATTCTGAACAGTGAATTCTCAACGTTTTCCTCCAGCACACAGTACATATTGCAGGCCGGAGCTGTTCCGATCACAAATACCTTTGTGGCGTCGGAATAGACCTCAAGATCTTTTACAGGCCATACAGTGCAGTACAGAGGGGATATCTCTTTCACAGGCTCCGGTTCCGGACTGCTTGCGTGGGGCTGATCAGACTCCTTTGGCAATGTTGGAACAGAAGTCTGTGCGGGCACCGGAACAGGATCAACGGTAACTTCCAGTGTATCAGATGGCTCTGGACCACCGGAGGAGTATCGCACGAAAAGCATAACTGCTACAGATAACGCAAGTACAGCTATCAGAATGAGTATTACGGGAATGATGATTCTTTTGTTGCTCACTAAGGTTCCTCTTAATATTAATTAACAGATCAGGGCAATTATCCTCCCACAGTGTTCCCACATACACAAAGGGTCAATATGGTAAGAATGGAGAGCAATAAGGCGAGGAGAATTTTTCTCATTTGATACCCGTCCAGTCTGTTCATCCAGACTTGTTGTTTCGAGATGAATTGAATGAAGAAAGAATTATCACTTTCCGTCAGGAAAGCTTGTGAAAGCGCCATCTTCTTCTTCAGGCCATGAGATCTTTCCTTTGGCTTCGCTGATGGCTTTAATCATGAAGCTCATGTTCCGGGCAAGATTTCGCATGGTCTGGAGCCCCTCCAGATCTTTTTTTACATCAGCCGCAGAAAAACCATGTACCTGATTCCAGTATGTGCTGCTCGCAACAGGCATGCCGCTGATGGTAAAATACTTGTTGAGCACATCGAAGCTTGCAGTGTTTCCGCCTCTGCGGCAGCTGACAACAGCAGCTCCGACCTTCATCTGCTTCGAAATATTTCCGCTGCTGTAGAACAGCCTGTCCATGAAGGCGATAATGGTCCCGTTTGGGGAACCGTAATAAACCGGGCTTCCAACAACAAGCCCTTCTGCCTGCTCAAGCTTTTGAGCAACTTCGTTTACAAGATCATCAAAAATACACTTTCCAAGTTCATCGCATTTTCCGCAGCCTATGCAGCCTCTGATATTTCTGCTGCCTACCTGTATAAGTTCAGTTTCTATTCCTTCAGTCTCAAAAATCCCTATCATTTCAGCAAGTGCGGTTGCAGTGCACCCGTTGATATGAGGGCTTCCGTTAAGTAACAGTACTTTTGGCATGTGTTGTGCTCCTTTCAGTTTTTTATAATTATATACTATACAACATCATAAGATATTAACAAACAGTATAATTCGAAAAAAATAAAAAACCTCTGAAAACATAGAGTTTCCAGAGGTTTGGTGCTCCAGCGGGGACTCGAACCCCGGACACCCTGCTTAAAAGGCAGGTGCTCTACCGCCTGAGCTACTGGGGCATTTGCTGGCTGGGATGGCGGGACTCGAACCCACTATATCGGAGTCAAAGTCCGGTGTGTTACCATTACACTACATCCCAATGTTATTCGGTTTAAACACACTAAGCAGAAAAAAGTGGGGTGGGATATGGGGCTCGAACCCACGACACCCGGAACCACAATCCGGTGCTCTACCAACTGAGCTAATCCCACCAAATATTGCTTTTCGGTAATCTGTATGCCAAGAGGAATCCCGGTCCGGATCCTCCTGGCATATTTCTGGCACGCCAAAAGGGATTCGAACCCCTGACCTACTGCTTAGAAGGCAGTTGCTCTATCCTGCTGAGCTATTGGCGCATATCTGCCTTAATGTTGAAGTTTGGAGCAGGTGATGGGAATCGAACCCACGTATCCAGCTTGGAAGGCTGGTGTTCTACCATTGAACTACACCTGCATCTTGACTCCAGCTTTGCATCCCGGTAGCTTACCGGTCAGCCAAAAAATAATAGCATAACAGCAATGCCGATGTCAATAATTTTTGTGAAATAATTAAGAAAAACAAAATCAGCGCCTGTCTGAAATGTCTCATACAGGCGCTGGATTATCATACGCGCTTATTTGACCTCATCGTCATCGAACAGGCCTTCGAAGTAATCCTTCTTATCAGGTTCGAGGCTGTTGTGGTGCTCTGATTCCGGCGGTTTGGGTTCGGTTTCAGGTTCAGATGATCCGTTTTCCGGTTCGGGCACGTCGCCTTCGCTTTGCTGCGGAATCGGAACTTCATCTGCATTGTCTGCCTGTTCAGCAACAGTTTTTTTCTTTGCGGACTTTGCCATGACAATATAGATTACGGCGCCGGCAATCGCGGCAAGAGCAATGACTGCCGCTAAAACTATTATGATAACGGGTGTTCCGCTTTCCTCTCTTTTTTCGGCCGGAGGAGGCGTCACGCGGATAAACTCGGTCCCGCTCTTATCAGAAACGGGGGTAACCGCGGGCGATGGGGAAACGGTCACCGGTTCATCTGACTCGACCTTAACGGTGAAAGTCGCAGTGAATGTACCGTATCTTACGGTGACGGTCTGATTGTCATTTGCCTCGTTGAAAGTGGTGGGACTGAATGAATAACCGGAGTTGATCACTCTTGAATCCTTATTGGTGATCACAGTGATCGTTAAACCTCGTGTATCGAGCCTGTCTCCCACTTTGTAAGTCAGTTTGTCAGGCAATGTCTCGATCTTTATGCTCTGGTCCTTTTTCCCTGCAGCAACCGAAACGTTGAATGTTGCGGAATTACCGTCCGCCAGAATAACAGTTATCGTCCTGGAGCCCTCGGCAGTAACAATTTTTGGTGACCAGTTGAAACCATCGTTTACAAGTGTTTCCTGGCCTTTTTTGGTTACTTTTAAGACGAGTCCGGAGATATCTACGCTGTCGCCGACTTCATAGCTGGTCCTGTACGGCATGTTGACGATCTCGACTAAATCCTTTGATTTTTCAACCGTGACCTTGAAGGTGCAGGTCTTGCCCTTGTAGCTAACAGTAACATCCTGCTCTCCGGCTTCATCGAATACGAGGGGGAATATTCCAAGCACGGATGTGTCGGAAATTACCTCGGTAGTACCATCGGAATACATTGCTTCGATCTGGAGACCCAGGGTGTTCAGAGCATCTCCTTCGGAATACTGTGTTACTACGGGCATTGTAACAACAGAGATAGATGAAACGCCTTTTACGAGAACCCGGATGACCTGGGAATAGACACCGGTTGCACTTCCGTTGTTGGTGTTTGTTACATAGCAATAGTAATAGGAGTCTCCGGCTTCAGCTGTGGGAACTGTGTAATAGTTGCTTATGGCTCCTATTATTGCAAGTCCTCCCTCAGTTGTAGGTACGGAATTGACATACCACTGATAACTTAATGTCCCTCCGTCCGGAGATGAAGCATTTACCGATACTGAGGCCTCTTCATTCATGCCGCACATGATATCCTGGCTCGAGATGACCGCAGGTACAGCGGGTTCAACTCTGAGAGTGCAGTGGAGAAGCTGAAAACTGTTGTCCGCGAAAAGAGCAGCTAAAACAAATGAATAGTCGCCTGCATACAGCGGAACACCACGCAGATAATATCTGAACAGCCCTGTTGAAGGGTCGATCTCTACTTCGAGATTCAGGCCGGCTGGAAGTGCGGTTTCAGGTATGCCGTCGGCATTTTCATCATAAAGGACAAGAGCCGCGGCGCCGTCTGCATCAGTGATAGGCTGATTATAGCTGCTTCCGGCCACTGCTGCGCCGAAATTCGGCCAGGTGTCGGCACTGGCGGAAATGCACAATGTTGTTAAGGCTATGATTACTGCAAGAATTACAGCAGTTGACCTTTTTTTCATTTTTCATCCTTTCGATTTGCAGATCGATGAATAACAGCTGTTTCGTGTTATTTCAGGATAATCTGATAACTACAGAATACTACATTATCACGCTTTAATTGTCAACAAAGCGTAACGAATGGAGCTGTTTCTTAAGATTGTTAAATCATGAAGTATGTGGTAAAATTTCAGTTAAACTAAATCGATTGGAAGTGAGCGGTGTGAACGGAAACAGCTGGTATAAGGAGATGGCTGTCTATCATATATGGTGCCGCAGTTTCTGTGACGGCAACGGCGATGGCATGGGCGATCTCTGGGGGGTGCTGTCAAAGCTTGATTATATAAAAAGCCTCAATGTGAACGCGATATGGTTTTCCCCGATATACCCTTCCCCGAATGCTGACTACGGGTACGATATTTCAGACTATATGAATATTCATCCCGACTTCGGTGATCTTGATCTTTTCAGGAAAGTCCTTGACGGAGCCCATGAACGAGGGATGCGGGTATTCATGGATCTGGTAGTGAACCATACCTCCGACGAGCACAGATGGTTCAGGGAGAGTAAAAAGAGCAGGGATAATCCGTATCACGACTATTATATATGGCGTGAAGGAAGGCTAAAAGGGAAACTGCGCTGGAAACACAGGATACCGCCTAATAACTGGATGAGCCTTTTTGAAGGGGAGGCCTGGGAGTATGATGAAGGTCTCGATGAGTATTACCTTCATCTTTTCGCGAAGAAACAGCCTGATCTGAACATGGCAAATCCGAAAGTCCGCGAGGAAGTCAAAAAAATAATGCGTTTTTGGCTGGATATGGGTGTGGACGGCTTCAGGGAGGATGTGATCACATTCATCGGCAAGACTCCCGGCCTGCCGAATTCTTATCCGAAACTGCCGGTAGCAAACGGCATGAAACATTTTTCCAATCGTCCGGAGGCGCTTGAGTATCTTCGTGAATTCAAAAATGACGTGCTCGACAGGTACGACTGCTTTATTGTTGGAGAGAGTCCTCTTACAAATGCGGATACCGCCCTTAAGTATCTGAGCGAAGGGCCGGACAGGGTCCTTGATGAAATGATAGCCTTCAACCATATGGAAGCGGACTGTTTTATGACGGATATGCTCCAGCGTCCGTTCGATCTTAAGAAAATGAAAAGAGCATTTTCGGAATGGCAGGAAAAGCTGTATGGTAAGGCCTGGAATGCCCTGTATATTGAAAACCATGACCATGCCAGAATAATCAGTCGTTACGGAAATGAGGACTATCGCGTTGAGAGCGGCAAGATGCTTGCGGCGATGTATATTCTCCAGCGAGGCACGCCGTTTATCTATCAGGGGCAGGAGATAGGCATGCTCAATATTGATCTGCCTGACCTGGATTCATATGCGGATGTTCAGACTGTTAATAATGCGCGTGTAGCAATGAGATTCATGCCGAAGAAAAAGGTGATGGAGCTTGTTGGCAAATCAAGCAGAGACAATTCCCGTACGCCTGTGCAGTGGAACAGTGAAGAGAACGCGGGATTCTCAAAAGTCAAGCCATGGTTCCCTGTAAATGAGAACTATAAGGAGATAAATGTGGCGGCTCAGGATGAGGATCCGGACTCCCTACTGAATTTTTACAGGAAGCTCATCCGCTTCAAACTGGATAATCCCGTAGCGCTGTATGGAGACTACACGGAGCTGTGCGCTGAAAGCGATAAGCTCTATGCATATCTGAGACAGTATGATGGCAAAAGGCTGCTGGTTGTTTGTTCGTTTACAGCTGAGAATGTCCGCTTCGAAGCTCCTGAGGATCTTGATCTGAAAAAGGGAGAAGCAGTCTTTACCAATTACGAATTCAATTACGTTGTTTCAAACGGCTTTACAACAAGACCATATGAAGTGAGAGTGTATCTTTTTGAATGAGATAACTGAAAAAGCATTTGCTAAACTGAATATTTCTCTGGACGTACTTTCAAAACGCGAAGACGGATATCATGACCTTTGTATGGTTATGCAAACTGTATCCCTATGTGATGAAATACGAATAACGCTTTTGGATGGAGAAAAGATATCTGCGTTTACAAATGTTGGATTTATACCCGGAGATGAAAGGAATCTTGCGGTAAAGGCGGCGAAGATCTTCTTTTCTGAGGCATCTTTACCTTTAAGTGGAATGAGAATAGATATTACCAAGAGTATTCCTGTCGGCGCAGGACTTGCAGGAGGATCGGCGGATGCGGGAGCGGTGCTCAGAGCGCTTAACAGAGCTTTCGGTGAGCCGCTGAAACGGGATGGCATGATCGCTGCAGCGGAGAAAGTCGGCTCGGATGTGGCGTTCTGTACTGTAGGCGGGACTATGCTAGCAGAGGGCAGAGGTGAGAGGATGACTCCGCTGAAGCCCATGCCTGGCTGCAGTTATGTGATCGTTATGCCGGATTTCTCAATATCCACGCCTGAGCTGTTCAGGAAGATAGACGGGAAAAAACTAAGATGTCATCCGGATACAGCCGGACTCATAGCCGCAATTGAGAAAAATGATCTCACAGGGATAAGCAGAAGAATGTATAATGTCTTTGAAGACGTCGGAGACCGAAGGATGAGGACTGTGACAGAGATAAAGAACCGTCTGCTGGATTGTGGCGCTTTGGGAGCAGTGATGACCGGAACGGGCTCGGCAGTTTTTGGAATATTTATTGATGAAAAAACTGCTGCAGATACGGCTGCTGCCTTGAAAAAAGAATACAGGCTGGCTGTCACGGCAGAAAACGTTCCCAAGCTGATCAGCTAAAACAGGAAAAATGAAAAGAGACGCGAAGAAAAGCAGAAAACAGTATCTGAATGATTTCTCACCTGCTCTGAACGGGGACTATGTCTATACAGGCGGGTATTACCGTCCGGAAATGGAAGATGCTGTTTTTTCTCGGTGCAGGATCAGGTTCATCATCGCGGTGATCATCTCAGTGATGTTTGTATTTGCAGCAGGCCTGCTGCCTGCTGCAGGCAGCACAAACTGTTTTTATGTGATACTGCCGTTTCTGGCAATGATCATATGCTGTTTTGTTAAAACAGGAAAAGCAGTAAGGCTCTTTCTTTCAGGTTCACGGATAAGAGAATATACGTATTTGAAAACAGTTCCTGTACTGCCGGGATGGATAATTGCGGAAGCGGTTTCAGCTGCGGCGACGCTTCTTGCGGAAGCGGTTTTTCTGCTTATAAATGGGGTTGAAAGTCGCGAGCTTTATACAGTTTTATACATTTGCTTAATTGTGTCAACAATGATAGCAGATCTGGCAGCGATGAAGTATTTCCGCAGAATAAGCTGGACTGAAGATGTTCCGGAGTGATTAGTATGCCATGAAATTAACGTATGGGAATGTTGACAGCCAAGTCGTTAAGGGATAAAATCATATAGTTATTTAGTGCAGTAAATTCCCTTATTCGGTATATGAACATATGCCTGCTTTTGTTTGGATCCGATAATAATCGGTTTCAATATATTTTAATTCAGGAGGAAAAGATGAAAAAATTCTTAGCAATGCTCCTTGCGCTTGCAATGGTATTTGCTCTGGCTGCCTGCGGAGAGACCGCTCCCGCTCCCGCCCAGTCTGATACCGCTGCACCTGCAGCCTCGAATGATGCTCCGGCACAGGAACCGGCTGCAAATGACACTCCGCTGGTTGTAGGATATGATGCCTTCAACAGCAAATTCTCTCCGTTCTTTTCTGAGACAGCCTATGATCAGGATGTCTGGACGATGACCCAGCTTTTACTGCTTGGCAATGACCGTACAGGCGGAATGATTCTGAAAGGTATTGAGGGAGAGACCATTGAGTATAACGGTACTCCCTATACTTATTATGGACCTGCTGATGTTACCATAACTGAAAATGATGACGGCACTGTTTTTTATGATTTCGTCATGCGTGATGACCTCGTCTTCTCGGACGGAGAGCCTGTGACCATTGACGACGTTATTTTCAGCTTGTATGTACTGGCTGACCCAACCTATGACGGCTCTAGTTCTCTCTTTTCTGTACCCATCGAGGGTATGGAAGCATACCGTAGCGGTATGGACAGCCTTGCCAATCTCATTGTTGCTGCTGGCCGTGACGGATACGTAGAGAATGAGTTTTATACCGAAGAGCAGTACAATGCCTTCTGGGAGGATGTTGCTCAGGCTGGTGCCGCCTTTGCCCAGGAGATCGCTGATTACTGTGTTGCATACGGCGCGACCAACGTATCTGAAGGTGCTGCGCTCTGGGGATTCGACGGTCTTCCCGCGGATGCCACTGCCGCTGACTTCTTCGATATGATGTATGAAGCCTATGAGGGCGACCTCAATAATCTCTCCAGCACGGAATCTGCCGGTTCCTCCCTGTGGTCTCTCATGGAGAACTATGATGCCTATACCGTCGGCGTACAGACCGGTGAATCCGCTCCCAGCATCACCGGTATCCAGAAGACCGGCGATTACAGCATGCGTGTTGTTCTTACGGAAGTTGATGCGACTGCAATCTATCAGTTTGCTGTTGCCATTGCTCCTTTGCACTATTACGGAGATGCTTCTCTTTATGATTATGACAATAACATGTTCGGTTTCAACAAGGGCAATCTGAGTATTGTTCGCGACAAGACTACTCAGCCTGTAGGCGCAGGACCTTACAAATTCGTTAAGTTTGAAAACGGTGTTGTTAACTTTGAAGCTAATGAACTTTATTACAAGGGCGCACCTAAAACTAAGTATCTCAACTTCCTGGTATGCTATACTGATGACGATAAGCTTAACGGTGTTGTTACTGGAACGATTGACATTACCGATCCTTCCTTCTCCAAAGATGCGGCTGCACAGATCAGCTCCATCAACGGGAATGACAGCATCGATGGAGACGTTATTACCACCAGTCTCGTTGACAACCTCGGTTATGGCTATATCGGTATGAGTGCCAATGTCATCAATGTTAACAAGGAGCCTGCGTCTGATGCATCCAAGGCACTGCGCAAAGGACTCGGTACCATATTTGCGGTATATCGTGGAGTTGCAAACGACTCTTACTATGGAGATGCCGCCTCCGTCATCAACTACCCTATCTCCAACACTTCCTGGGCCGCCCCTCGCCCCTCTGACGATGGGTACAAAGTTGCCTTCTCCACAGACGTTGATGGCAATGATATTTATACTGCCGGCATGACTGATGCGGAGAGATATGATGCAGCTCTTCAGACAGCTCTTGGTTGGTTTGAGAAAGCCGGATACACTGTGGAAGACGGCAAGCTCACAGCTGCTCCTAAAGGAGCCTCTCTTGAATATACCGCCGGAATCCCTGCAGGCGGCAATGGTGACCACCCTGCATTCATGATCCTAAGCGAAGCCAAGACCGCACTTGAAAAAATCGGAATGAATCTTATAATCAAGGACTACGCTGATTCTTCCCAGATTTGGACCGACATTGAAGCTGAAAACATCGGTATCTGGACTGCGGCTTGGGGCGCCACCATCGATCCTGATATGTATCAGATATATTTCTCCGGTGATGAAAACCATGCTGCAGGCGGCTCCAACTATATGTACGACATCAACGATGCCGACCTCAACCAGTACATCCTTGATGCGAGAGCATCTCTTGATCAGACCTACCGCAAGGCCATGTACAAGGCTTGCCTCGATATCATAATCGACTGGGCTGTTGAGATTCCGAACTATCAGCGTCAGAACTGCATCATTTTCAGCACTGAGCGTGTTGATATGGATACCGTTACTCCCGATATTACCACTTTCTATAACTGGTACAGCGAGATTGAGAATATCGAACTCAACTGATTTATCTTTTAATACGTAGCCGGTCTTATCGGCAAACAATATCCCTGCGGTCCCCTCAAGACCGCAGGGATATCCAACCGCCGTATAACCAAGGGCAGTAAAGCTTTTGTTACTGCCCTTGATTATGCGGCAGTACGGATATTATCAGGTATCTTATGCGCAGAGCATTCAAAATACCCCATACTGAACCTTTGGTGAACGGAGGTCCTGCCCGTGCAAAAATACATTATCAAGCGACTCTTTCTTGCGGTGATCATCTTCTTCTTTGTGATGCTGATCATTTATGCTCTTATGCGCTGTCTTCCGACATCGTATATCGAGGCTATGGCACGCCAGAAGTCTCTTCAGCCGAACTCAAAAAGCTATGAGGAATGGATGGCGCAGCTTACGGAAATGTACGGTATGGACAGAGGAATAATCGCCGGTTATTTTCATTGGCTCGGTGATTTTTTTCGTGGGAACTTTGGGGACAGCTGGTATTATACGGTACCGGTCATCGAAAAATTCAACGATACCGTCTGGCTCAGCTTCTGGATGGGTCTGATAACCATGTTTTTTGAACTGGTCATTGCCATCCCGCTGGGAATTATTGCTGCTACTAAGCAGTATACGAAGACTGACTATACTATTTCGGTGCTTGCCATTGCTTTTATTTCACTTCCGACTTTCTTCTTCATTGCTCTTCTTAAGTTACTGTTCAGTGTAAAACTTGGGTGGTTCGACCTGTTCGGACTTGTAGGCAGAAATTATGAACAGCTCAATTCCTTGGGGCAGTTTCTTGATAAATGCCATCATCTCGTTCTTCCTATACTGACGCTCGTTGTTATCTCTATTGGAGGACTGATGCGCTATACCAGGACCAATATGCTTGAGGTATTGAATGCTGACTATATCCGCACTGCAAGGGCAAAAGGACTTGATGAGCACAAGGTTATTTACAAGCACGCTTTCCGTAACACCCTGATCCCTCTGGTCACTATTGTGGGCGGATCCCTGCCTGGCCTGTTCTCAGGCGCCCTGTTCACGGAGACGATGTTTTCCATCCCCGGCATCGGCTACACTTCCTACCATGCGATGGTGGCGGGAGATATACCTTTCAGCATGTTCTACCTGGCATTCCTTGCCATCCTCACACTGGTCGGGAACCTGATTGCCGATATCCTTTATGCGGTGGTAGACCCACGGGTCCGTATTGCATAGGAAAGGGGATGACAGTGAATGAGTGACAATACTGAGAACAAAAACATTTCTGCTCCGATCGAAGAAGAACAGTATTCTCTGAATGATGACCGCCGCGTAAAAGTCCTCTCTCCGGGGACTATGGTAGCGAAGCGATTTTTCCGAAACCGCATCGCGGTCGTAGGTCTGGCAATTCTTACCTTCATGTTTCTCTTTTCGTTTGTGGGCGGTATCATAACGCCCTATGGCGAAAACCAGCAGTTTTACCGTATAGATATACAGAACAAAGAATACGCAGGTGCTGTTAAAAATACAGAGCTGCGTTATATGGCCGCGCCAGAGCAAAAATTCGATTCTATATTACAGGCACAGGTGGTGCTTGCGACTCAAAAGCATAATGATTCATTTGCTTACCGTAATGTTGAATATGGAGTCATTGAAGAAGGACGCGATTTTTACAGGATAACACTACTTGAAAGTGATACTACTATAGGTATTGCCTACAAGGATATAGTTACACCCAGCCTTGAAGGTAAAAATCTGGAATTTGAGTTTGTTTTGAATGCTCTGAAGGCATATACAAATGGCCAGCAGACATTTCATGTTGACGGGGCCGGCTACAATATAGACGAAGATGGCGGAGTGAGTTCAGAAAACGGGGAAGAGTTGGCATTTATCAGCCGTTATGTTGTGCAGACAATCATTCCCGGTTCTTTCCTTTCCCGTGCTTTTCAGGAAGAGCTGGTTGCGGAACTGGAAGCTGGAGCAGACAGATTTGTCTTTACTGATACTGATGGCATTGAACATGAATATGCTATCGATTATAAAGCTGATGTTAAAAACTGGGTGATTCGCCAGGCGACAGAAACCAGAGTTTATGATACATATGCCGCTCCAAGCTGCGAACACTGGCTCGGTACGGACCGCAATGGCATGGATATGCTTACAAGGCTTATGTACGGCGGACGCGTCTCCCTTATCATAGGCTTCATCGTGGAGGCCATCAGCACGATTTTGGGCGTTATCATGGGTGGCCTTGCCGGCTATTTCGGCAAGTGGGTGGATAACCTCATCATGCGCATCGTTGATATATTTTACTGTATCCCATCAATGCCGCTGCTTATTATTTTAGGCGCAGCAATGGATGCCATGAATGTCGATCCGAGGCTCAGAATGGTTTATCTTATGCTCATTTTGGGATTTCTCGGCTGGCCAAGTATGGCCCGTCTTATACGCGGCCAGATTCTGTCTCTTCGTGAACAGGAGTTTATGACTGCTACGGAAGCAACAGGCGTTCGTGTGTCACGTAGAATATTCAAGCATCTGGTGCCGAACGTGATCCCGCAGATCATCGTTTCGGTCACCATGGGTATCGGCGGCACGATAATCACTGAGGCTTCACTTAGTTTCCTTGGACTTGGCGTGAAATATCCTTTTGCTTCATGGGGAAATATAATCAATGACGTAAACAACACATTTGTTCTTCAGAACTATTGGTTCATATGGGTCCCTGCTGGGACTCTCCTGCTGCTTACCGTCCTTGCCTGGAATCTGGTAGGCGATGGCCTCAGGGATGCTTTCGATCCTAAGATGAAGCGCTGAAAGGAAGATGTGTGAGTATGGCTAAAAAAAATAACGACGGATACCTTTCCGCTTCGGAAGCAAGACGCATATCCAGAGAAAACCGCAAGATCACCAACGCCTACGAGAAGGCGAGAAAACGCAAAAATGTTCCCGAGAGCGAATATCTCACCCAGATGCGTGACTGGAACAACTCGGTGGAGTTTGACGACCTGCATACCTATTTCTTTACAGATGCGGGGACAGTTAAGGCAGTAGATGGCGTTAGCTATGATGTGCCCATCGGGAAAACGGTCGGTGTGGTCGGAGAATCCGGCTGCGGAAAATCCGTAACCAGCCTTTCGCTGATGCAGCTGCTGCAGCGCCCTCAGGGACAGGTGGTAAGCGGTGAGATCCGTTTGAATATGGGCAACGGCAAGGCATACGATGTCACTAAAGCTCCAAACGAGGTGCTCCGGAAACTGCGTGGTAACTATGTGTCAATGATCTTCCAGGAACCTATGACCGCATTGAATCCGGTGTTCCGCATCGGTGACCAGATCAATGAGGTCATAGCCCTTCATGACGGTGAGGGGAAATCGGAAGAGGATATAAAAATCCGCACGATTGCACTGCTTGAAATGGTGGGAATCGCCAATTCAGAAGGCGTATACAAAATGTATCCACATGAGCTTTCCGGCGGTATGCGGCAGCGTGTCGTTATAGCGATGGCGCTTGCATGCAACCCTCGCATCATCATCGCGGACGAGCCTACCACCGCCCTGGACGTTACGATCCAGGCACAGATCCTCGATCTGCTTCGCAGCCTGAAAGACAGGATCAATTCCTCAATAATGTTTATAACACATGACCTTGGAGTCATTGCGGAAATGGCAGATTACGTGGTGGTCATGTATGCAGGCAGAATAGTGGAGAAGGGCACTGCTGAC
>JAIKVS010000087.1 GCA_024685535.1 Oscillospiraceae bacterium
ATATCGACTGGTGCATAGTGCCGGAGATGTACAGATGCATCGGCACTACGAGAAGCGGAAAGCATTTCGATCTGCGCCTGCCATGCGGCGTTGAAAACGTTATCAAGGCAATGGAGGAGGCGGTGCCGGGCTCCGAAAAGCCGATGCGCACCTTCTTCGAGCTGGCTGAGGAATGCAGCGCGGCCTATGACTACTTCAACGACCATATGCTGGACGGAGTGGACAAGAAGGGCTACACCTACGTTGACGAAGGACTGTTCATGAAGAAATTCCCGAACTTCCTGCGCATGGCGGAATATCCCTTCAACAAGGTGCTCCGGAAGATAGGGATGCCGGAGGACGCGATAGATATCCTGGACGTCTACTGGACCTATATCGGCGCGGATTACGAAAAAATGAGCTTTGTCCATCAGGCATGGATGTTCCTGATGTACGCCAAATACTATCCCGCCATCTGCACCAGGACCTCCCACGAGCTCACTATGGCCGGCATCCGGAAGCTGCACGAGCTTGGCGCGGAAGTCTGGCTTAACACCAAGGCCCACAAGGTGGTCTCCGACGACAGCGGAAAGATCATAGGCGTTGAGACTGACGCCGGCTTTATTGAGACGAACTATGTTATCGCCAACATGAACCCGCAGACAGCCTACACCCAGCTGCTGGACAAGCGGATAAAGGTGCCGGAAGTCGAGATAAAGCGCCTGAACGCTCAGAAACACGGCGTTCGCTTCTTTGAGGCTTATGTCGGCCTTAACAAGAGCGTTGAGGAGCTGGGCATAAAGGACTATACGATTTTCATGCCCGGCGTTCTGGACAACGGAAAGAACTTTGAATGGTCCAAAAGCATGGATCTGAACACCCACAGCGTTGTCGTTATATATAACGTTGTGAATCCGGAGGCGAGCCCGAAGGGCACCACCGCAATGACCTTCACCGTCACCTACACGGAGGATGTGTGGGGCGATGTCTCCCAGCGCGACTACGCGAAGAAGAAATCCGAGATATTCGGCGAAGTTCTGGCTAACTTCGAGAAGGACACCGGCATCATCATCCACGACTGCATAGAGGAGATAGAGATGGCAAGCCCCTGGACCTTCTGCAACTTCCTCGGAACTCCCCAGGGCACTGTTTACGGCTTTGAGATAAACGACTGGGATACGATGGTAAGCCGCCTGATGTCCCTGAGAAAAGAACAGCCAATCCACGGCTTCAAGACCTGCGGCGCATCCGGCGCCCGCGGAGACGGCTTCAACCAGACCTATCTCAACGGCAACGATATGGCTATGCTGCTGCTTGAAGAGATGGAGCAGGATGCAAAGGAGGGTAAGTAAATGGCTAATGTGAAAATGAGCTTCATCGGCCTGATGGATATGCTGCGCTTCAAGAGCATGAAGGTGCAGCGCGATAAGATCATCGAGAGCACGCCGGCTAAAGCCCTTGCTGAAACCTATGCCTCTAACCTTAATGCGGCGGCGCGCCATCCTCTCAGCCAGGTATTCACGATAGAGGATATAAAAGTGCGCGGCAGGGGCGATGTTAAGACCTATACTCTCCGCCGGACAGACGGACAGAATCCCGCCTTTTTCCGCGCCGGACAGTTCGTTGTGATCCGTCAGGTGATCGACGGCAAGCTGATCGCCCGGCCTGTGACCCTTTCATGCGGTCCCGCGATGACGCTGGAGGGAAAGATCCAGCTGACGGTAAAGCGCGTTGAGCAGGAGGCTTTCCTCAGCGCCTATATCCATGATAACTGGAAAGTGGGCGATACCGTTGAAACTTCCGGCCCTCAGGGCACCTTCTTCTATGAGCCGCTCCGCGATGCGAAGAAAGTGATCGCCATCGCCGGCGGCAGCGGCATCACACCCGTCTACGCCATGGCAAACGCCATCGCCGACGGGGATGAGGATTTCGATATGACCATCCTCTACGGCAGCCGTACGAAGGATGACATCCTTTTCCAGGAGGAATTCAACGCCATCATGGCCAGGACGGACAGGGTGAAGCTCGTCAACGTTCTGAGCGAGGAAGAGGCTGAAGGCTGCGAGCACGGCTTCATCACAGCCGAACTCATAAAGAAATATGCGGGCGACGGCGTATACAGCGTGTTTGCCGCAGGCTCTCAGGGAATGTACCGCTTCCTGGACGGCGAGGCTGAAAAGCTCGGCCTTGTGAAGAAATACTACCGCAAGGAGCTATACGACAATATCAGCCGCCCCTGGGAATATGACGGATATCCTATGGAAGCTAAGGACAAGGTGTTCAACCTGAAGATAAAGATGTGCGACAAGGTGTTCGATATCCCGTGCAATGCAAATGAGAATATCCTCGTTGCCCTGGAACGCGCCGGAGTCGCCGGTCCGAACAGATGCCGCGGCGGCATATGCGGCTGGTGCAGGAGCCGGCTGCTGTCGGGCGATGTATTCATCCCCGAGGATACTGACGGGCGCCGCGCGCAGGATAAGCTGGACGGATATATCCATCCCTGCGCCTGCTTCGCCGTGAGCGACCTTTCGATCGAAATGCCGCTGAAGAGATAAGGGTAGCAAAAGTAAAAAGAGCACTGCATCAGCAGTGCTCTTTTTCTTATTCTCTGAGCTCAGTTGATGATGAACTCAAAGGAGAGGTCTTTTCCGTCAAGGCTGGAGATCGCCTTCTCCATATCATCCGACACACGAACTTCCTTCAGCTCTGTCAGTTCGAGCAGGGGGCTGAGATCCGTGAGCCTCGGGTTGCCGCCGATCTCTATATACTCAAGCTCCGGATGGCTCCGCACCAGGCGGGCAAAGAGCTCGTTGTTATCCGCGGCCTTCTTCCCGTTGAAGCAATCCCCGGCCATTATATACTTCAGCGTTGTGCCCTCCAGGGCAGGAACGAAGAGATCGGCCTCGGTGTTGTTTATATCGAGCCTGTAAAGCGGCAGCCCGGTCAGCGGTGAATAATCCTTAACGGGGAGGCTGTTTATCAGCAGCCATAATCCGCCGTTTTCCTCCGCAGAGGAAAAGTCGCAGGCTGAGAGAGGCGAGAGGTCTGAGACCTTCGTTCCGTTGATATTCAGGCCATTCAGATCCCACAGATTCTGCACTCCCTGGATGGATGTGACTGGGCAGTTGTCCAGCCGCAGGTTCCGCAGGTTCTGGCAGGCAAAGGCTGCCGAGGCATCCTTCAGCTTATCGCATTGGGCGACCTGCAGATCTTCAAGCTCAGTGAAGTTCTGTATCCCGTCGAGGGAGGTTACAGGCTGCTTGAAGAGATAGAGCCTCCTGAGTCCGGTGAGCCTGCCGAGCTTTTCTATCACGTCGGCAGATCCCTCGCCGTATTTTAACTTCACAGCTTCATCGCTGTCCCAGGACTGATACATATAAACGGGGCCTTTTTCCGTCCAGTCTTCCCAGATGTTCCCGCTGCTTATATCCACCAGGGTATCGCCAACGAGGCAAACCTCACTTATCCGCCGGAGCAGAGAGGGGGGAAGGCTGTCCAGCTCATCGAAGCTCTCGAGAGTTATCTGGAAATCATCCATCTCCCAGCCGCCCTCGGGATACTCGATCTCATATTTATCGAAATTGCCGGCATTGACCAGGTCCTCCGCCTGCTCGGCGAGCTGGGGGGAGACTTTGAGGCGGTAGCCGTGGAAGCGGCTGAGAGGCTGGATGTTTTTCAGGCCGTCCAGTCCTATGAGCTCGAAATTGTGCGCGCGTTCCGTTTCCAGGCCGGAAAGGAACTCGAGATCCCTGACGTCCTCCACGCCTTCGATCCTGATTGTTGTCGCCGTGAATTTGGAAAAGTCGGGCAGCGAATAGCACCAGGAGATCATAAGGTCGTTGAGCCTCATTCCTTCAAGCGCGCTCCAGTCGGTGAGGCGGGGGCACTCATATATCGTGAGCTGCGTGATGCGGCCCTGCTTCTGCAGCCCTTCAAGGGAGCGCAGGGAGCTGCATTTGTTCAGATTCAGCGAATATGCGGTCCAGTCATTCCAGTTTTCGGGTATGGTGGAGAGATCTTTAATGCCGCAGCGGTCGAGCTCCAGATAGCTCTTCACTCTCGGAAGCGCGGAGAGGTCAATGTCGGCAAAGCGGCGGAGCGCGAGCCGATCTATTGAAGCATCTTCCAGATAAGGCAGCATCACCCGCTTGAAGTCGGGGCTGTTGTCCGGATCGATGTTCAGGTTCTGATAGGTCTTTATAGCGGCAAGGCCCGACCAGTCGCGCACCGTTCCCCAGACGCCGAACCGGTCCAGAGCTTTTCTGCTCTCGGAGAGCGATTTCAGAAAATCGATGTTCTGCAGCTCAACGCCGCCGAGATTGATGTTCCTCAGCTTCGGCAGGCCGTTGAGGAAGGAGGCGTCCCGGAGCGGGCTGCGGCCTCTGTCGGTCTCGATCATGAGGCTCTCGAGGGCTTTGCAGGATGAGATCGGACTGTAGTCCCGGATACGATTGCAGTCGTCAACTATCAG
>JAIKVS010000141.1 GCA_024685535.1 Oscillospiraceae bacterium
ACTGTTAGCCTTGATGATGATTCGACAATCCTTGTTCTGGCTGACGGTCTTGGACATGGAGTTAAAGCCAGTATTCTTTCAACTCTCACATCGAAGATCATATCAACCATGATGGCTGAAGGAATGCCGCTTGAGGAATGCGTTTCAACCATAGCTGCAACGCTTCCCGTATGTGCAGACCGCAAGCTTGCCTACTCCACATTCACAATCATAAATATCGTTCAAAACACCACTGCAGAAATAATCCAGTATGATAACCCAGACGTAATATTCGTACGTGACGGTGAGATATCTGACTATCCTAAAAGAGAGGTTATCATAGGCGACAAGCCGATAAAGATATCGACTATACATCTGCGTGAGAATGATCTTTTTCTGCTCATGAGCGACGGCTGTGTATATGCCAGTCCTGACCAGCAGCTCAATATGGACTGGAAAGAGGAGCATATTGCAGATTTCCTGAAGATGCTATCCGGTCTCGGCTATACAGCCAAAACCCTTGCTACAATGATAGTTGATGAATGCAACGAGAAATATGGCTTCCACCCGATAGACGATACTACTGCATGCATAGTGAGGATTCGAAAAAGAAATCCGGTAAACATCCTTTTTGGTCCTCCTAGGAACCATGATGACAGCGGGAGGATGATGTCGCTGTTTTTCTCAAAAGAAGGAAAGCATATCGTATGCGGCGGTACTACTGCAAAGATCGCCGCATCATATCTTGGCAAAACTGTTGCTTCACCAGGCAAAACTATAGCTGAAGGCATCCCTCCGGCTATGGAGATAGAGGGAGTTGATCTGGTAACGGAAGGAGTAGTTACGCTGAGCCGTGTATGTGAGTATGCAAACGACGCTCTTGATAAAAACGAACTGTATACTTTATGGGCATATGGAAGGGACGCTGCTTCAAAGATAAGCCAGATTCTTTTTGAAGAGGCGACCGATATAAGTTTCTATGTCGGAAAAGCTGTAAATCCTGCGCACGAATATACAGACCTCCCATTCAATTTCAATCTGAAAATGAATATAGCGGAGCAGCTCTCCGCTGCTTTGGAGAAAATGGGCAAGCGAGTAAAGATAAGATACTTCTGAGCACGCCCTAAAACATCAAAATACAAGTATATAAATAATAAGAAATGACCGTAATTTGCATTTATATGCAACACGGTCATTTCTTTTCAAGTTTAAAACTTATGCTTTAGCTACAATATTTAAATTATCACTTTTCCTAAACGCTGTTTATGGACGTACAGTCTCTCCGTCCCCGTTAGCTCCATCAATAACAATCTTTGTACCATATATATGTGAAGCCCACGGTGAAGCAAAGTAGAGGATAAGATATGCCACCTCTTCAGGAGTTGCTGCGCGTTTGTCATAGCATCCTCCTGTAAGTGCAGCTCGGAGATCATCAATCGGCATCTCGTCGCCCATAGCGTTGCGCCCTATGCGGTCCAGCATAGGTGTATAAACACCGTCAGGATTAACACTGTTTACATTTACACCCTTTGGTCCTAGTTCTCTTGCCACGGATTTTACCAAGCCCTGCACTGCGTGTTTAGAAGCACAGTATATAGCCATACCGGGGCTGCCAACTACTGCTCCTATAGATGATGTTACAACAATAGAGCCATGACCCTGTGCAGCAAGCGCTTCACCGCCATACTTAAGCATATACATCACGCCAAGAACGTTGGTGCTGAAAACCTTGTCATAGTTTTCTTTGCTCATCTGAGAAGCAAATTCCCATTTGCCTTCGTAACCAGCGTTGGGTAGAACAGAATCAATATGTCCAAAGTGTGCAATTGCACCTTCTACAAACTCTTTTACCTGATCTTCGCAGGTGACATCGGCTACATTAGTCCACAGTCTGTCAGGTCCAAGACTCAATTCTTCTGCAAGTGCCAGAACTTTCTTTTCATCACGTCCGGAAAGAGCTATCTTTGCCCCCTCGGCTTTAAGTGCAAAACATACTGCACGACCAATTCCGCCGGTAGCTCCGTTTATGAGAAATACCTTATCTTTTAATTTCAGATCCATGTAAGTTCTCCTTTTTTAAACTGCTGTCCAGCCGCCGTCGCAAGAGACTATCGCTCCGTTAACATAGGATGATTCTGTGGCTGCGAGGTAAACTATAGTTGTATCAAGTTCACCTTCTACACCTGCACGTCCCATTGGAGTGCGTGCATTAATCCATGGTCCCATTGCTTCCATAGCGGCAGGATTATTGGACTCTGACGGGAAGAAACCCGGGCATACGCAGTTGACGGTAATGCCGTACTTGCAAAGCTCAGCCGCAGCCTCACGTGTGAGGTTCACCACTCCTCCCTTAACCGCGCAGTAGTTTGAGATCGGAATGTCTCCAGTACCGATTCTCCCGAAAAGGGATGAATTATTGATTATGCGTCCATAACCTGCCTTAATCATTTCTCTGCCGAATTCTCGCATGCAGTAGAACACTCCTGAGAGTTCAAGATCCACCCCGTGCTTCCAGAAATCATCGGGTGTTTCCATGATTGGGTAAATAGGACCGCCACCAGCATTGTTAACAAGAATATCAACTCTACCGAACTCGTCCATTGTTGCTTTAACAGCTGCTTTGATTTCTTCAACATTACATACATCACATTTTACAGCAAGCGCTTTTGAACCAACCGCTCGGATCTCTTCTGCAACTGCCTCCAGCTTATCAAGACGGCGTGCCATTACTACTATATCAGCCCCCTGGCGAGCCAAAGCTAATGCAAACTGACGGCCAAGACCGCTGGATGCCCCGGTTACAACCGCTACTCTTCCGTGAAGATCGAACAACATATGAATTTCCCTCCTGTTGAAATCTCATGTGCAGGACGGTCTGTCATAATCGACAGCCGTCCTGTATTGTCTAATCACTGATAGAAAGATCAGTCTTCCTCAAATGGGGTAGCAAAAAATGAATATACATCATACTGGATCACAATCGGGTCTCCAGTAAAATCAACACGGCCTATGCAGAAGCATGAAACACGGTTAACCCAATCATAACGAGGATCATCACAGTCAAGAACATGTTTAGGCTGCGTACCCATAACAGGTGGAAACTTGCCATTTGAATAGTCTTCAGCTGCCTGTTCGCTACCTAAGTCAATACGGCCGGTATAGAACATATTGATATGTGCACCATCATCAGTTTCAATCATCGCACGGCAGTCAACGTCAACTATCCCATTAGGATGGACAACAGACCAGTCAGCTCCCATCGGGAGAATCTTACCGTTTACTTTAGGACCCCAGACAGTACCGCCGGTGATATTGCCGGTAACACGCGTATCCTTGGTCGGGAGTTTCTGGATGAACATATTTGGGTCCACCTCGACAGAGTAAGAGAAAATATGCTCAATTTTAAACTTGTTCAGTTTGAATTCTTCCATTTTTTCCTCCAATTAATGGTTTTATTAATTTAATAATATTAAAGTTTTGCGTTAACGGTCGATGCTCATAGCCGCATAGAATCCTGTTCTTACAGCAGTACCAATTTTCCCCATCTTCTCAGTGTCGCCTATGACACGTGTCTTGGTATGATACTTTGCTTTGATCGCATTTGTCAGATCATATACAGGACGCATTCCCAGAGCATTGATAACTGTGTCGGCTTCTAAATGCTCGAGTGTTCCATCTTCTTTTTCAACCACGACACCAGTATCGTCGATCTCCTTGACCTTTGTCTTAGTCATCATACGAACGCCGAGAGCATCCATCTTGGCAATGATGCAGTTGCGGTTGATGAACATGGCATCACGTGCAAGTGTATCTGCCATTTCAACAATTGTGACCTGCTTGCCGTAATCCAGAGCGAGTTCATAACCACCATCACAGCCTGATTCACCACCTCCGCAGATGACAATCTTGTCACCTTTAACGAGGCTGTGATCCTTATGAATCTCAAGCATGCTGTAAACACCTTCGCGGTCCAAGCCGGGAATTGGCGGAACGACTGGAACAGTTCCTTCACTCACGAATATCTGATCGGCTGCAGCAAGTGCAGGATCATCAGCTGTTATCTTTGTGTTGAGCCTTACATCAACACCTAGCTTTTCCATCTGTACTTCATACCACTCAAAGAGTGCACGAATATAATTCTTGAATGAAGCAGTTGCTATTGTTCTCGCGGTTCCTCCTATTCGTCCATCCTTCTCAAATACTGTCACCTTGTGGCCTTCTAGCGCAGCTACACGTGCAGCTTCCAAACCGGCAGGGCCTGCACCAACAACAACAATATTCTTTGGATTCTGCGTTTTAACGATATTGAAATGTTCCTCCTCACCGACGCGCGTATTCACGGAGCAGCTCAATCTAGTACGGCGATTCCAAATTCTGCCTATGCAGTCTTCGTTGCAGCGCAGGCAGGGACGGACATCTTCCCGTCTACCTTCCATGAGCTTAAGCGGAAGCTCAGGATCTGCAATAAGAGCACGTCCGAGTATAGCAAAGTCTGCCTTTCCTGATGTGACAAGATCAAGAGCGGTATCCGGGTCATGTGTTCCGCCATTGAGAATAGGAACGTTCAGCACTTCACGCGCGCAGTCACAGACATACTGCATACATGCAGGTCCCTGATAAGAAGGCGGGAAGATAAAGTCGAGGCGTTCATAAGATCCGGCATCAACGTCAAAAGCGTCGATACCTGCCTCCTGCAGGCAGCGGAGTATCTCTTTACTTTCCTCGAAAGTACGGCCTCCCGGGAAACCGTGGTCTAATGCGATTCGGAAAAGTATCGGCATGTCGGGAACGACCTCCCGGATCTTTGCAACGATCTCACGAGCAAAACGTGTTCGGTTCTCAACGCATCCGCCATATTCATCAGTCCGGTGGTTGAAGCAGGAGGACATGAATTGGTCAATAAGATATCCTGCATGGGCATGTACTTCGATTGCATCAAAGCCGGCATCGCGAGCAAGGGCGGCAGCAGGGCCGAATCGTTCTACAATCTCCTTAATCTCCTCAACCGGCAGCGGCCGGCAGATGACATCCGGGTTGAAGAAGCTGGGGATTGCAGACGCAGAAATGGGAGGATCTCCGAATTCATTCGGGAAGCCGTTGCGTCCAGTGCCCGGAGTAACCTGCAGAGCTATTCTTGCTCCCCAGCGATGTACACGCTCACATAGAGATGTGAAGGAAGGTATTCCGAGATCAGTATCGAGAAGCCCCTCATGAGAACCCTGAGCGGTAACGATATCGGTATTGGTACATCCAGTGATAATCATGCCTACGCCCCCGCGGGCGCGTTCTTCATAATAAGCAAGCTCTGAATCTGATTTCGCACCATATGGCAGAGATGCGTTGTGTCCCATTGGAGAAAGTACCAGGCGGTTTTTTATCTCCAGATTCCGGATTTTAAAAGGGGTAAACAGCGGACTGTAATCGCGTTTTTCCAAATCAATCATTCTCCTTTTTTCTTTTTGTAAACTGTTTTACTAACACCAGCAGTCAAATATTTGGCAGAAGAATCCACTGTTCAACACGGTGGATTCTTCAAGCAATATTGTGAGTATTTATTCTTTGAGGCTCTTGCGATACGGCGAAGCACCTATGGCTGCAAGCAGAATAACAAGACCGATTATTGTGAATATTCCGTAGACGATCCAACCAAGCTTCATTCCGCAGATGCTCATGACAGGGGCGTAAAGGAACTGACCGAGGTAGTTAAATGTCATTAAAGATGCTGAAATTGCGCCAAACTCACGCGGTCCAAAAACTGACTGTCCACAAAGGCTAGGAATTGATGCCTGAAGCGGGTATCCGATGGCACCGAGAACAAGAGTGATGATAAGCAGTCCGGTCTGACCGCTGTATCCGCTGGTAAGGATGTTGCAAAGTGCATAAGCACCGAAAACTATAATTGCAAAAAACACCGGTCCGATCTTCTTGAAGACAGCACCTACAACAAGCAGTATCAAGCCAGAAACTATTAGGTAAACAGACTGATAAGAAGCGGCGGAAGTGCTGCTCATTCCGCCTACAGTCTGCCACCACGCAGGAGCATAAGAGGTGAAACCGGAGCCAGCGCAGCAGACAAACAACAACATAACAGCAAACATCCAGTAACTCTTGCTCTTTCTAGCTTCTCCCAAGCTCATTCCGGGGAGTTCGGCAACATCACCGGTATCAGCCTTAACCGTATCCCAACCTTTAGGCTTCTGCCCCATTTTGGAAGGATCACGGATAAGGAAGAAAGCAACAAGGAAGCCAACACCGATTGTGAAAGCAGCCAGTATGTAATAGCACTGCCTCCAGGTAAATACCTTAAACATCTGTCCAGCAATAAAAACAACAATAGCAGCTCCAAATCCAGCACCGGAGAAAACCATCCCCATAAGTTTCTCACGATCCTCAATGAACCATGATGCGATTAATGCACCACATACAGCGTGAGCAGAGAACGTGAGAGCAATACCGATAAGAAAACCTCCGAGATAGAAGAATACGAGGCTGATAACATTGTTTGGAACAGCGAAAGTATAGCAAAGCATACCAACTGCGTTGGCAATCAAGCCAATCAGAACCATGGTACGCAGGGAAATCCCTTTAGCCATAAGCTTGGATGCAACCATACTGAAAATTACACAACTTACCGTGCAGGAAGTACCTATGTAAGCAACGGTAGTAACGGGAAAACCGGAGTCTGCAGACAGTGACGCAAGAAATACACCGAGTGTGGTAGCAGTGCCTAGTGTGATAAACATAATCAGGAATGCGCCCAGGACTGCTTTGTATCCAAAGAATTTTTTCTCCATATTTCCTTTCCTTTCTTTTGTTCCGGACTCCGGGAATTCCCCGGAGTCCGCATTGATTATCAGAGGATGCTCATTGCAGCATAGAAGCCCTCGCGGATAGCAGGTCCGGCCTTTGCGGGCTTCATGCAGTCGCCGATAATGGTGGTCTTAGTTGGATACTTATACTGGATAGCATCAGGGAGTTCAAGATTCTGGCGGCGTCCGAAAGCACCGACAACAACATCAGCAGGAATAAACTGCTTTCCGTCAGCAGTCTCTACTTCAACGCCTTCATCTGTTATGCCGACTACCTTGCTGTTAACACGAAGCTCAACGCCGTATTCAGCGAGAAGTCTGTCGATGCTGATCTTGTTCACGACCATAACATCATTTCCGATAGCACCCTGCATCTCAACGATGGTGAACTTGCGTCCCTCGTTTTTCTGGCAGTATTCGATAGCTGTATCACAGGCAGAAAGTCCGCCGCCGCAGATGACGACGCGTTCACCGGCCGGCATACCCTTCTTATGGACATCTTCCACATCTATCGCCTTTTCAATGCCCGGGATATGCGGGAGGATCGGCTTTGAACCGGTAGCAACGAATATACGGTCAGCACCGGCAAGCGCAGGATCATCTGCAGTAATAGCGGTATTCAGCACAACCTTAACTCCGAGCTTCTTGAGCTGCAGCTTGTACCATTCGATCAGCTGAGGCATACGCCACTTGAAATTGCCCGTAGAGATCGTCAGGAATGTTCCGCCGAGATGATCTTCCTTCTCATACAGTGTAACGCTGCATCCGCGTTCTGCTGCACAGCGGGCTGCTTCAAGTCCGCCGGGGCCGCCGCCGATGACGACAACATTAGTGGGCTTGGAAACAGGCTTGACTTCCATATAGGTCTCAAAGCCGGTGGATGGGTTGACAGTGCAGCTGAGCTGAGTGAGACGGCCAAATATACGTCCTATGCATTCCTCATTGCAGACGATGCAGGGACGAACGTCCTCACGGCGGCCTTCACGCAGCTTGTTTGCAAACTGCGGGTCGGCAATGCTCTGGCGACCGAACTGAATGATATCAGCATTTCCGCTCTTCAGCAGATCAACAGCGCTCTCCATGCTGTGAGTACCGGTGTTGATTATCGGGTGAGTCAGGTGCTTACGTGCCTCTTCGCAGACGAATGACATGCAGGATTCGCCGACATAGCGTGTCGGGAAGATATAGTCCATGGTCTCGTAG
>JAIKVS010000102.1 GCA_024685535.1 Oscillospiraceae bacterium
ATCTCTGCCGTTTCGCCAACAAAGACTTCAGCGGCATCCTCGTCTCCGCAGAGCTGCCACAACATCCATGCCGTCATGTAGCCGTCACTGCGGGCAAGCATATCTTCGTGTTCTGCGCCTGTCGCCCTGGCACGTACCTTAAGTATATCATCGCTGATCGTTTCATAATTCTCGACCAGGGAAGCAAGCGGAGCAACTCCGGCATATTCCTTGGTGATGTCAGCAATACCCTTATCATCGGTTGCGCCGGTCCCTGCTGCCATGAAATATGGGATCTTGATTTTGGAAACGTCATAATTCCATCCCATGTTTCCGGCAAGTAACGGATAGGCGGCGCTTCCGGTAAATATCGTTTTATACGCTGTGCCGTTATCGTACATCGTTACAGCTGCCAAGGCTCCTGCTCCGCCCTGCGAGAACCCCACGATCCCGATGTTCTCTGTGTCAAGCCTGTTGTTCAATTTATGATCCTGCGGCAGATTCAAAAGATAGTCGAGCATGATGGAGGTTGTTTCACCGGTTCCCGCCTGCGGGTCTTCGTTTCCGACGACGATGAATCCCCAGGATGCAAGCCGCTTAAACCACGGTTCATATTTGAAGGTAGGTGTCCCGCTGGCATTCACTACTACGATCACGGGATACTTATTATCACTGTTTTCCAGTTCTGAAGGATACCAGAAGCGTACCTTTTTGATCGTCTCATTCTCTGATGGGTCATCGAAAGAGGAAACCTCATACCCACCGGGCTGTGAATACTTCTGCTCAAGAGGGGCGGAAGAAGAGAACTCGGTATAATAATCTTCTTTGACGGAAGTCTTCTTTGCCTCTATCAAGCCTTTGATTACCAGTGCAGCCGCAACAGCCGCTATGACTAAAATGATCACTCCGATGATTTTCATGGCCTTTCTCATGATGACCTCCTTGACAAGCCGTTGAAACAAGTGTATCATATGTTTATCGACGATACAAGTGTTTCAGCAAAATGATACATCTGAGGGAGGTTTGTTTCATCGCCATGAATATGAACAACGAGCAGAAAAATACCTATGTAAAAAAGCAGATCACCGCTGCGCTTCTTGATCTCTTGAAAGAAAAACCCCTTTCGGATATCTCCATCAGTGAGCTTACAAATAAGGCTGAAATCGGCCGCGTTTCCTTCTATCGGAATTATCAGAACAAAGAGGATATTCTGAAGGAGGAGTCGGACCGGCTCATCAAAGAATGGGGAATGCTGTATGAATCAAATCCCGAATCGGCACCGGAAACCTTGTTCCCATCGCTCTTCGATTTCTACCGGGATCACAGGGATTTCTATACCACTCTCTATAATGCCGGCATGTCCTCGATTATGATGGAAACGATCATCGGCACCATTCAGATCACGCCTGAAATGCAGAATCTTGAGGCGTATATGAAATCCTTTGGGGCCTATGGCATATATGGGTGGATGCTCGAATGGATCAAACGTGGTATGCAGGAGAGCGGAAAGGAGCTGAGTGCTCTCTTTTCACTTGCTCGTCAAAATTAAAAATACCCGACCACCGAATTCACTTAATCCGATGATCGGGTATATTCATTTCGCAAGGCCATATTTGGCTTCAATTATCTTACCACGGGCGAAGCACGAGGGGGATATTCCTGACAGCAGCACACTCCCGCAGTTGGTTCTCAAGCTGCTCCGCCTTGTCGTGTATGGATAGACCATGGCTCTGTGAATCCAAAAGGGACAGAGTATTCTGAAGATCTTCGACCTCCAGCATATTGACAGCAAGACAGAAGAAAACATCCTTTGTCCCGTCGTCATAGTCTTTGAGAAAACGGGTCAGGAGTTCCTTCTTGGCTCGCTGTTCGGCAAGATACGCTTCAATTCCGATTTCCTTTGCTTTTACCATATCCCGTTTCTGATTTCTATGGGAGATCAGGGAGTCGTGCCGGTCGATGCCGTCATATCTTTTGCAGGGGTATTCGCTGCACTGAAAACAGTAATCCACGTTGCCGTGCTTCACGCTACAAGGCGCTATGGGACAGGTCTGATAGCAGGTGCTGCCGTTGAAGCATCCGCTGCATTCTCCCCGGATCTGCATGGGGCAAAGCCCGCAGTTGAGTCCGCATAGGGAGAATAGCCCGTCCGTTCTGTTGAATTCGCTTTTCATTACAGCGTCCTCTTGTTTCTGCGGATCGCCGCAAGTCTGTCCATATCGCCGTAACGGATCTCGTGATCCAGCGCTTCGATGATCTTATCCTTTCTCTTCAGGAAATCGGGGCCGGACAGATGGATGCCGGAGGTATGATGGGTATTGAAATAGCAGTCGCAGGTCAGGTGCTCCACGAACACCTTCAGCTCGATCAGCATATCCTTTTCCGAGAGAGGAGTGAATTCCCCGCGCTGGGCTTCCTCAAGAAGAGGCGTGCCCGGGAATAGCGTTAATCCTCCGGTACCGACGAGCATGGGCTTGCACTGGCTGAAGAGTTCTGCCGAGTGGATCGCGTGTTCCATACTGTGCTCTTTACCGGCAACGCCGTTGAGGAAGCAAGGCCAGAAGTCAATTCCCGCTTCCGTCAGCTTTGCGCACTGTTCGACGATATCTGCCGCGCTGCAATTCTTGTTAACGCGCTCCAGCGTCCAGTCATCGCCGCTTTCCGAGCCCAGCGAGATCTCACGCAGACCCATTTCTTTCAGGCTTTTCAGCTGC
>JAIKVS010000167.1 GCA_024685535.1 Oscillospiraceae bacterium
TACGAGAGGAGTGAATGAAATGGCCTATACCTGTGCAGTGATAACCGTCAGCGATAAGGGCTGGCGTGGTGAAAGAGAAGACACCAGCGGTCCTGCTGTTTGCGCGATAGCGGAGCAGAACGGGTTCAAGGTAACTCATACGGCCATAGTGCCTGACGATCATCAGATGATCAGGGAAGAACTTATACACTGTGCTGATGAACTGAAGGTAAATCTTGTGCTCACCACCGGCGGCACAGGCTTCTCCCCGAGGGATATAACTCCCGAAGCCACGTTATCCGTTGTGGAGAGAGAGACTAGGGGGATCCCGGAGGCAATGAGATATGCCAGCCTGCAGATAACCCCCAGAGGCTGCCTCTCCAGGAGCGCGGCAGGTATCCGAGGGAGAACGCTCATAGTGAATCTGCCCGGAAGTGAGAAAGCCGCAAAGGAAAATCTTGAAGCTGTAATAAAAGCAGTCGACCATGGTCTTGATATGCTCGCATCTGAAGGCTCGGCTGATTGCGCTGCTGAAAGTAAAGAAAAAAGAGCCGCTGAAAGAGCACCATCTATGGACAGGTGGCTCAGCGAAGCAAAAACGCAGGCAGGTGCAGATCTCTGCGGCATGTATCTTTTCCACAACGGTGTTGTGCGCAGATCCGCAAGATCCAAGGTCCGTTCAGGCGAAGCGGATGTACCTGATGTTAAGAAACTCTTTCTTACATGTGATAGGGAGAAGGTCGAAAAAGCAGTGGAAGCCGCGAAGGGCATGCCGGGTATATTTTACGCAAGAGTATGGATCAATGAAGGTGAACTTGCGGTTGGCGACGATATGATGCTGGTCCTTGTCGGGGGAGATATCCGTCCCCACGTTATCGATGCTCTGCAGGCCTTGGTCGGTCAGATAAAGAGCGAATGTGTGATTGAGAGCGAGATATTCTGATTAAATTTCCCAGACGGAAAACCCTGAGCGTTTCTATTCCGTCTTATGTGGTGAACAAAAAAAACAAACGGAGGGAACTGAAATGCTAGGCAAGGAAAAATGCAGGATACTCAAGGAGATCCGCCGCAGGATAGCCGACGAGAACGACATCCCCTTTGTCACAGAGGAATGCACCCATAAGGGAAACTGCAGGGGAACATGTCCGCGCTGTGAAAGCGAACTGAGATACCTTGAAAAGCAGCTGGCTCGCAGAACAGCTCTTGGAAAAACAGTGACTCTTGCGGCTCTATGCACCGGCATGGCACTGACCACATCCGGCTGCGCTCCAGTAAATATTGTTAAGAATATAGTATCACCGGGAAACGATCTGTCCGGTGCGGTACCTTACTATGAACCGTCTCCTGAACCCGAGCCTGATATAGAAGTTGAATCCGGAGAAGTGGAATGGCCTGAGGGCGGCATCGAACTTACCGGAGAGGCCGCACCGTGGGATGAGTATGATCATGATAATGATTCGGATGCTCCTCCTTTCAACGATGAGGAGACTGAGGTTTACTCAGATATTGAGCTTTCTGGTATGGTAGCTTATGAAGACGGATTCTGAGCCGTTGTTTCCTCTCCTGAGCATCTCCAGACTTCGAATGGGGACCGACGGGGAAGGCGTCACGACGCTTGTTGCCGGAGCCGGCTGCCCTCTTCGCTGCAGGTGGTGCATAAACGGAAAGCTTCTTAGCGAAGTACCGGCTGAGAATGTGTCTGCTGATGAACTGCTTGACAGAGTGAAGACAGATGATCTTTACTTTCAGGTCACCGGCGGCGGTATCACTTTTGGCGGCGGCGAGTCGCTTCTGCATGTGCCTTTTATCCGCAGATTCAGAGAGATCTGTCATCCTCAGTGGAAGATATATGCAGAGACGAGCCTCTCGATTCCGGAGGAGAACGTGATCCTTGCGGCAGATGCTGTAAGTTCCTTCATAGTGGACTGCAAGGACATGAATGAAGATATCTACCGCCGTTACACCTGCGGCGATGCGAAGCTGATGAAACGGAATCTCAGACTGCTGCTTGATCTTGCGGGGCCGGGCAGAATAAAAGTCAGAGTGCCGCTCATCCCGCAGTTCAACACCGCGAATGATCAGGAGAAAAGCGTGGCGGAACTCAAGGCCATGGGTATTGAAAACATAGAAATATTTGACTATATTATTAGGGAAGAGTGATGCTCTTCCCGTTTTATTTCCTTTATATGGTAAGGGAGGCAAGCTGAATGAAAAAAAGCTCCGGACTCGGCGCCAGAGGCTGGTTCTGTCTCATATTCTTCGGACTTATAGGCCAGATAGCCTGGGTAGTGGAAAACATGTATTTCGCGACCTTCTGTCAGGATATCTTCGGTAACTCCGGAAGAGCGGATCTCAGCTATATAGTCACAACGCTCATGGTAATCCTGTCTGCAATTACTGCCACTGTGACCACGATAATCGCAGGCGCAAAATGCGACAGGGTCGGAAAACGCAAGCCTTTTATAGCATGGGGATATATCATATGGGGCTTTACCATCATGATCTTTTCATTTCTTCCCATGCGGGCAGAACCGGGAATGCTGTTTCTGGTAGGGGCATTGCTCGTTATTTTCGACTGCATAATGACCGTTGCCGGATCGACCTCAAACGACGCTGCGTTCAATGCCTGGGTCGCCGATAATACCGATCCGACGAACCGGGGAAAGGCAAACGCGATTTTGTCCATGCTTCCTGTGTTTGCTGTGATCGTCGTGTTCATTGGCCTTGGCTCATTTTATAGTTCTGCCAATGAGAGCAACAGCCTTTTCTTCATCATCCTTGGCTGCATTCCCACGGCGGCGGGTATCATCGCGCTATTCACCCTTAAGGATGCTGAGACAATAGTGAGGAACGATAATGCCGACTCGACCGTAGATACCTTCTTTGGATTCAGAAAAGAAGTCATCCGGGAGAACAGAATGATGTACATTTGCCTTGCGGCTTTTTGCATCATCAGCATCTCCCAGCAGACATTCTTTTCCTACCTTATGAATTTTGTTATAAAAACTCTCGGTTATGGAGACGGATTCGTTATCCCGGTTGCAGTCATAATCCTCGGAGCGGCAGTATTCACAGCCGTATGCGGCGTGCTTTACGACAGATTCGGAAGGAAATCATTCTATTTCCCCTTGCTTATCATAATGATAGCGGGCACTTTGTCGTTCTATCTGCTCAAGGATCTCAATGGTGCTGCCAGAGGGCTGGTATTGTATGCAGGAGGAGTGCTTATGATGGGAGCGATTCTTTCCCTGACGGGAGCTCTTCAGTCAGCATTTCAGGATTACATACCAAAGGGATTTGAGGGGCGGTTCCAGGGAGTGAGGATGTGCTTCATGGTGATGGTACCGATGATAATCGGCCCGATAATCTCCATGATCATAGGGCTTGATGCCATGGGCATGAACGGTGAGGATTTCATGCCTACCTATTCCATTTTCCTGGCAGCTGCGATCGTGGCTGTTTTTGCGGCGATACCGCTTTGGCCTGTCATGAAAGACGATTCAAGGCTCCGCAGCAGTCTCCGTTCTAAAAACAGCGAAAAAGGCTGATCAGCCGGATAAAAAGCACAGAGGACTTTTCGTAGGAAAAGTCCTTTTTCAATGACCGTTTGGCTTGACAAACACAGCTGAAAAATATTAAAATTTATAAGCTATGGGTATGCAAAAAAATGCGTCTCACAGCACCATCAAAGAAGGAAAGGGAGGATTCGTCAATGGACGGTGGAAGTACCGGCGGCTCGTCTGCAGGCCGAAGTACGCGGCAATCCGATCGTCTTTATGACGGTCGCCCTGTCCGCTTTTAAAATAATATAAACTTTGGTCTGCCGTAACTGCTCAACTGATTCTTGAATTGATGAAAAAGAACAGGAGGTTACCATGGCAGAACGCACTTTTACTATTGAAGGCACTCTTTCCGCTCTTCTTGAAGGGAAGAAGTATTCAACGATAAAAGATATCCTCGTTACTATGAACCCTTCCGACGTGGCAGCGGTTTTTGAGGATATGGAAGAGGACAGGCTCCCTCTTCTTTTCCGGCTGCTTCCAAAGGAAGAGGCGGCAGAGACATTTGTTGAGATGGATCCGGAGCTTCAGGAGCTGCTTATCCGCGGCTTCTCCGACTCGGAGCTTCGAGAGGTCATTGATGAGCTTTATGTTGATGACGCGGTCGACATAGTAGAGGAGATGCCTGCTAATGTCGTCAGAAGGATCCTTTCTCAGGCGGATCCCGAAATGCGTAAGCAGATTAATGAAATACTGAGATATCCTGAAAACTCCGCCGGGTCGATCATGACAACGGAGTACGTTTCACTCAGACCTGCGATGACAGTAGGTGAGTCGATAACGAGGATAAGACGCACCGGTGTCGATAAGGAGACAATATATACCTGCTATGTCACAAAGGACAGAAACCTCATCGGCATGGTCACGGTGAAGGATCTGCTGCTCGCACAGGATGATGATACTCTGGTAAGCGATATAATGGATACCAACGTTATATCGGTAAATACCAATGCAGACCAGGAAGAAGTTGCCCAGATGCTCTCAAAATACAACTTCCTGGCGCTCCCCGTGGTAGACAGTGATAACCGTATGGTCGGTATCATCACCTTCGACGACGCGATGGACGTTATCGAAGAGGAGACCACGGAAGATATCGAGATCATGGCCGGTATCACGCCATCAGATAAGACTTACCTAAGATCAACGCCCATAGATCTTTTTGCACATAGGATCCCGTGGCTGCTCCTCCTGATGGTTTCCGCCACATTCACCGGCATGATCATCACGAGTTTTGAAAGTGCTCTTTCGCAGCTCGTGGTTTTAACGGCCTTCATTCCGATGCTCATGGATACAGGAGGAAACTCCGGCTCTCAGTCATCTGTCACGGTCATACGTGCCATTTCCTTGAATGAGCTCGAGTTTTCTGATCTGGCTGTGGTCATATGGAAAGAGATAAGAACAGCTGTGCTCTGCGGATGTGCGCTTGCCGCCGCCTGCTTTGCCAAGGTCATGCTTGTTGACAGGTTGCTTCTCGGCAATACAGACGTTACAGTTATAGTTGCCGGCGTAGTATGCGCTACGATGGCCCTTACGATTCTGGTGGCAAAAGTAGTTGGCTGTACGCTTCCTATGCTTGCAAAAAAGCTCGGATTTGACCCTGCCGTCATGGCAAGCCCGTTTATTACTACTATAGTTGATGCGCTTTCACTGCTGATCTATTTCGGCATAGCCAACGCAATACTGTTCTGATTACAGGAGATTGATATGGAACTATCTGAAATTCTTAAACTTTGCGACCATACCCTGCTTCGTGTAGACTGCACCTCAGGCGAGATAATGGAGTTATGCGATCAGGCAATAAAATATTCCTGTGCCAGCGTATGTATCCCGCCCTGTCATGTAGCAGGCGCTAAAAGATACGTCGGAGACAGGCTGAAGATCTGCACTGTTATCGGTTTTCCCAACGGTTATATGACCACTGCGGCTAAGGCGTTTGAAGCGGCTGACGCTATAAAGAACGGCGCGGATGAGATAGACATGGTGATTAATCTCTCAATGGTTAAAGATGCCCAGTGGGATGCCGTGAAAAATGATATCCTCGCTGTCAGAGAAGCCACAAAAGGATATATACTCAAGGTCATCATTGAGTGCTGCCTGCTCACAGAGGAGGAAAAGAAAAGGCTCTGCGGGACAGTTGCCGAGTGTGGGGCGGACTTCATTAAGACTTCCACTGGCTTCTCAAAGTGGGGAGCGACCACCGCCGATGTGGCGCTCATGAGAGAACATTCTCCCGCAGCAGTCAAGGTAAAGGCTGCCGGCGGCATCTCCTCCATAGATGATGCCGAGACATTTATCTCACTTGGCGCCGAGAGACTTGGCACAAGCAGGATCGTGAAGATCGCCATGCAGATGGAAAAAGACGCGGAAAACTGAAAATAATTGCTTGACAAACGTTTTTCCCGCTGATATATTAGTAAAGCTGAAAATAAAGAAGGAACGGTATTCGTCCTCACCCTCCGGTTTTTGTATCAGGAGCGGTCAATAGTTTCGCTTATCTTATCAGGTATGAGATAGTGTTATTATGCGCGGATGCCGGTCATCTGCGCTTATTTTATTTCGGAGGTGTTTCCTATAGCAAACATTGATCATCAAATCAATGAAGAGATCCAGGACAGTGAAGTTCGTTTGATAGGAGAAGGCGGAGAGCAGCTCGGCATAATGTCGTCTGAAGAGGCGCTTAAGATTGCTGAAGAGCATGGATACGATCTCGTTAAGATCGCTCCCAATGCCAACCCGCCCGTTTGCCGGATCATGGATTACGGCAAGTTCCGCTTCGAACAGACCAAGAAGGAGAAGGAAGCAAAAAAGAATCAGAAGACCATCGAGATAAAGGAGATCCGTATGTCTCCCGGTATCGGAGAGAACGATTTTGCCACCAAACTCAAAAACGGTGTAAAATTTCTCGCCGAGGGCAACAGGCTCAAGGTCTCCATCCGCTTCAGAGGAAGAGAGATGGCGCACACTGAGATTGGTGCGGACCTTTTGAAGGATTTTGCCGCAAGATGCTCGGAGGTTGCCAATCTGGATAAGGCTCCCAAGCTGGAGGGAAGAAACATGTTTATCTTCCTTTCACCAAAGCCCGTCGCCCCCGTGAAGAAGTCTTCCAAAAAGCAGCAGCCTAAAGCGGAATCCACCGCTCCTGCTGACCCCGCCGAAACCGAAGAAAGCGCAGAACAATAATATGCCTTATACAGGAATACCTGTGTAATAACTCAATTTAAAGGAGTAATAATCATGCCCAAACTGAAAACACACAGCGGTGCCAAGAAGAGATTCAATCTCACAAAAACTGGCAAAGTAAAGCGTGCTCATGCTTATAAGAGCCATATCCTCACCAAGAAGGACTCAAAGCGCTGCCGTAGGCTCCGCTCTGAGACCTATGCGGATCGCACAAACGAAGCAACGATCAAAAAAATGATCCCTTATAAATAAGGGCTGATGCAGATAATTAGGAGGATAATATAAATGGCTAGAGTAAAAGGCGCAATGATGACCCGCAAGCACAGGAACAAAGTTCTCGGTCTTGCAAAGGGATACTGGGGCAACAAGTCCCGTCACTATAAGATGGCTAACCAGCAGCTGATGAAATCCGGACGCTATGCATATGTCGGCCGCAAGCAGAAGAAGAGAGATTTCCGCAAGCTCTGGATAACCCGTATCAGCGCAGGCTGCAAGGTGAACGGAATTAACTATTCCAAGTTCATGCACGGCCTCAAACTCGCAGGAGTCGATCTCAACCGTAAGATGCTCTCCGAGACTGCGATCCACGATCCCGCTGCTTTCACAGCTTTGTGTGATCTTGCAAAAAACGCGAACAACGCCTGATAGAATGATTAAAAACCGGCTTCAGATTTAAACTGAAGCCGGTTTTGTTATTTTTTTGAAAGCATCACGTGCTTAAAAGCTTCACAGCGACACGGGCAGCAGTTGCGGCGTCATCCGTATAGGCATCTGCTCCGATATCGTTGCAGAATTCTTCGGTGACCGGAGCGCCGCCGACCATTATCTTAACTTTGCCGCGGATGCCTGCCTCCTCAGACAGTTTTACTACGCTGCGCATCTCATCCATGGCAGTTGTGAGAAGGGATGAGCAGGCGATTATTGAGCAGTCTCTTTCGATTGCGGTTTTCACAAAGTCCTCAGGCGCAACGTCTACTCCCAGGTCGATGACTTCAAGACCGGCGCCTTCCATCATTATTCTTACAAGGTTCTTGCCTATGTCGTGCAGGTCTCCGCGTACAGTACCGAGAACAACACGTCCTGCGGCTTTTGAGGCACCTGAACCTAGAAGCGGCTTCAGAAGCTCCATAGCCGCGTTCATGCATCTTGCTGCCATAAGCATTTCTGGGACAAAGGCACGTCCTGCAGTGAAATCGTCACCCAGCTTCGACATTCCGGGCATCAGACCTTTGTTTATAATGACCTGTGGATCTATGCCCTCGTTAAGAGCCTTCTCGCAGAGAGTGACTACTTTTTTCTTCTGCCCGCGGCACATGGCTTCGGTCATTGAGATGAGCGTCTCGCTGCTTTCTGAGGAGTCGGCCTCGATCTTACCTGATGATCCGGTATGCGCTATCTTTCTGTGCGGTATTTCCGGGAGAGAAGTGACGGGCATGTGCACTCCGGCGTTATATTTATCTATCTCATCATCAATGAACGGGTCGACGTGCGGATATACAGTCCCTAAAGCACCATAGGTAATGCAGGGGATGAAATGCCCGCCTGGGCAGTAGCTGCGCAGAGCCTGACGTACATAAGGCCTTATCTCTTCCTCAGTTGAATCTGCGCGGTCTATCGCGGCTCCGATGCCGCCCATAAGTATCATTCTGCCGTTGAGTTGCTTCTGCAGTGCGGGGATGTCGTTCTCAGGAAGCACGCCCTGCCAGCACTGGATGCCTATCTCCACCATATCCTCCACGATCGGGGCAAGATATGAGTCTGCGTGATGGATGGCAATGCAGCCTCTTGAGCGGATATATCCGTAGAAGCGGCGGTAGGGTTCCTTATAGAACTCTCTCCACATTTCCGGCTTCATGAAAAGGGCTTCCTTGGCACCCCAGTCGTCGTGGGAGAAGATAGCATCGGGATGCAGTCCGTCTATCAGCATCTTAACGTATTTCAGACGGTAGTCTGTAATGTATTCGATAAGCTCGTGCATCTCTTTCGGATGCTCATAAAACCCTGTGAGCGTATCCTCAAAGCCCATGAGGAAATGAGTCTGTTCGAAAATGCCGGTTGCCATGAAACCGCAGAGGAGCTTCTGATCGCCGATGGCCTCACGCCACATTTTAGCGCATTCATCCCATCCATCACTGCAGTTGGATTCAATGTCCGGAGCATGAACATAATCGCGCCAGCGTGTTACATCGGGGCAGACCTTATCCGTTTCGGTTATGTGTGGTGTGGCACCGGGAGCATCCTCACGAAATATGATCGTTGTGCCCCAGCGATCCTTGCTGGTGGTACCCTTTACACGGTTGCTCGTTAGATATCGCATTACAGGGTCTCCGAAAGCAAACTGCAGAGCTTCATACTGCTTCAGCTGGCGGTCCGGCTGGCCGCCGGGTTTGAGCATTTCCAGGAATAATTCCTTAGGAGTCATGGCTGTAAGCCTCCTTTGTAAGGATACATGCGCTGTATGTTAAAGTCAGCGGTCCGTAATAGTACTCAAGACCGGAGCTACGGCAAACATTGCTGACAAGCAGCCCGTAGGCTTCCATGGAAGAAAGCATCCTTCCCGGGAATCTGCATGGCTTGTCGGGATAGGTGCATGTTCTGCATATGGTGCAGGAACCGGCTGTAAGTGGAAGACAGTCAGGATAAATAAGGCGTGCCTGGCGGGCAAGAGTTAGAAATCGGTTCTTGTGCGTCTCCTGGGCGCGTCCCATGGTCTCTATATCAAATTCATCTTCAAGATCGGTCGTAGTCTGTACGATTACGCCCCCGGAATATCCACGCATACGTTCTGCGCACTCATCCAGCGTTCCGCAGCCCGGAGGACAGCTCCAGCTGCGGCCGAATCTTCTGCACCGGTCGCTTTCACACATAGCCCGCACCTCAGGCAGAGCCTGCAGCGCAGAGATGTTCAGCGGTGCAGCATGTGTAAAACCTATTTCAAGTGCAAGACTGACGAGATCGTCCATGTGCCGCTCCTTGACAAAACGCCCCCTGATATTTAATATTACCGTAAAAAAATGATAATAATTTGAATAATTATACGATTGGAAGGATGCGGTGTCAACCGCATGCTGAGAGAGATATGAGCTTTCATGTAACAATACGCTCGTCAGTACGTCAGGTAGATACATCTGCAGAAGAAGGCGAATCACTGCTCTCAGTGATCAGACGTGAGGGATTTGCCGTTACTGCCGCTTGTGGCGGAAGGGGAGCCTGCGGTAAGTGCACTGTAATGCTGATCACAGGAGAGAAAAAGAGACGGGTCCTGTCCTGCAGGAGCAAAGTCACATGTGACTGCGTGATCCTTACGGAGGAGATAAAAGGCGGAGCTATACTCTATGATAAATATGCAGCGCAGGAGACACCCGCAGTAAGCAGAGAACTTGCCGCGGCAATGGATCTGGGGACGACCACTGTTGTCGTTGAACTGATAGACCTGTCAGATGGCAGCAGCAGAGGAACCGCGGCAGAGTGGAATGCGCAGGCGCCTTACGGGGCAGATGTAATAAGCCGTGCGCAGTATTGCGCAGAGCATTCTGACGGGCTTCAGACTTTGAAGAATGTCATAAGGAGACAGACGGAAGAGCTTCTTAAACGCCTCGGCACGGATCGCAGTGAGCTGAAAACGCTGTTTGTTGCCGGTAATACTATCATGCAGCATATATATGCGGGGCTTGATCCTTTACCGATTGCCCGCGCTCCTTTTACTCCGGAGGCGTATTTTACCGGAGATGAGCCTGAAGAATCCGGGATAGCTTATTCGCCCTGTGTGGCTGGATATGTCGGGGGGGATATCACAGCTGGTCTTTTGGCTTCCGGCCTTTTTGACCGTGAAGAATGCTCACTTTATCTGGATATAGGTACTAATGGGGAAATGGCGATCGGCGGCGCGGAAGGTTTCATCTGCTGTGCGGTCGCTTCGGGGCCGGCTTTTGAAGGCGCAGGCATAGCATGCGGGATGCCGGCTCTGGAGGGAACTGTAAGCCATGTGTATCTTGAAGGCAAGGACCTGAGATATGAAGTGATAGGCGGCGTACCGGCAAAAGGAATATGCGGATCCGGTCTGATAGATCTGCTTGCCATACTTTGCCGGCTGCGTATCGTCAGCGGAACAGGGCGGCTGCTTGGACCGGATGAAGCACCTGAAGGATTTGAGAAGTATCTTGAGGAGGATAAAAACGGAAACGGCGTTTTTTATCTGACTGAAGATCACAGAGTTTTTCTTACGGCCTCGGATGTTCGTCAGCTGCAGCTGGCAAAAGCCGCTGTGGCGGCGGGGATACAGGTGCTTTTGAAAAAAAGCGGGATTTGTGTGGATGATCTGGATAGACTGTATATTGCGGGTGGCTTCGGAAACTACATGGATCCAGACAGTGCGGCAGATATAGGCATGCTACCTGAGAAACTGAGATCACGAATTGTACTCCTTGGTAACGCCTCACTTACCGGAGCGCGCATGACGCTTACTGATCGAGGCGCACGCGACAAACTGCTTAATCTCCGCGATGCCTGCAGATATGTTGAACTTTCAGGTGATCCTGATTTTAATGAGGAATTCACTGAACAGATGTATTTTTATGAGGAGGACGAATAATGGAGCTTACTTTCCCGCTGATACTTGACGGTGCAACAGGCACCCAGCTTCAGAAGCGCGGTTTTACGGGTTCGGAGTGCGCTGAAAAATGGACGCTTGAGCATCCTGAAGCGATAGTTGAGATACAGCGCTCTTATACTGCAGCCGGCAGCCGTGTGCTG
>JAIKVS010000179.1 GCA_024685535.1 Oscillospiraceae bacterium
GGACACTCAACAACGGAATAAGGAATGCTGTCGTATTCGCTGCCTTCGTCGCCGAGTATTCCAAGAAGAAATCTTGTCGTGAGAACTCTCACAACACAGCGGTCTATGTCATCCTCGGTTATCATACCGAGTTTGAAAGCATTCAGAATGTGCTGGTAGGTGCAGCCGCAGTTTAAGTCGCATCCGGCCTTCAGCGCCATTGTTACAGACTCAACGGGGACAGAAGTGACTGCATGGTTTTCGTGGAAGTCGCGAATCGCCCAGCAGTCTGAAACGAAATGTCCCTCAAAACCCCACTCATTGCGGAGCTTGTCCATCAGGCGGGAGTTTGCGCAGGCGGGCTCGCCGTTCACGCGGTTATATGCACCCATCACGGACTCAACTTTTGCATCCTGCACCAACGCCTTGAAAGCTGGAAGGTAGGTTTCCTCCATATCCTTTTCGGATACAACAGCATCGAAGGAATGCCTTATGGCCTCCGGTCCGCTGTGGGCTGCAAAGTGCTTTGCGCAGGCAGAGGTTTTCATCGTATCTCCCTCTCCCTGCAGGCCTTTTACAAAAGCCATACCCATTCGGGAAGTAAGATAAGGGTCTTCCCCATAGGTCTCGTGCCCGCGTCCCCAGCGGGGATCACGGAAGATATTTATATTCGGGCTCCAGAATGTCAGCCCGTGATATATGTCCCTGTCGCCAAGAGAAGAGAGTACGTTGTATTTTGCTCTGGCCTCTGTTGAGATCGCATCGGCGATCTTGCAGAGAAGTTCATCATCGAATGTGGCGGCAAGACCGATGGCCTGTGGAAAAACCGTTGCTGTGCCTCCGCGGGCTATGCCGTGGAGCGCCTCGTTCCACCAGTTATATTCCGGAATCCCTAGTCTTTCCACTGCGGGTGCATCAAAGCGGAGCTGTGACGCCTTTTCCTCGAGCGTCATCCGGCTCACAAGCTCTTCAGCAAGTTTTTTTGCCCGCTTACGGTCCATCTGAGTCGTGCCTTTCTTAATCTAAATATAGTATATGGATCTCAGTTGATATCCAGTACTGTCTCTCCATCGAAGAGCTTTCCCTGGACAACTATGTATTCCGCCGCAGTAGTGCGAGGATTCTCTATGCGTTCGATCAGCTTTGCAGCTACTATTTTGCCGAGCTCTTCCGTATTCTGCTGCCAGGTCGTGAGTTTGGGGCTTATCACCTGAGCGAGGTTTATTCCGTCGTATCCCATTACGGAGATGTCTTCCGGTATCCTGAGATCAGCGTCACGAATGGCATTCAGACCGCCTATTGCGGCAAAGTCATCTGGGAAAAGAATGCATGTTGGCCGGTCGGCAAGAGCTAGAAGCTTCTTTGTTGCTTTATAGCAGCCCACGGTCTCGTGGTATTCACAGGATTCCACGTATGTGCTCGGAACCTTCAGCCCTAGCTCTTCGCATGCTCTGTAGAATCCGGTCAGGCGGTTTTCAGTAACTGCTGTGGGGTTTCCGTGGATATAGGCTATCTTTCTGTGTCCCTTGCTGTATGCGTACCGCACGAGGGAGCCAAGACCATTAATATTGTCAGACATAACGGCAGTTCTGTTGTTGAACGAATGATCCAGCGTTACTACCGGAATGTCCGATGAAGCAAGCTCCTGCACCTCTGCATCGAAGAAATCAGCACACATTATCGCGACGCCGTCCACCTGACGGTATCTCGCATGCTGCAGATAGGTGAGACTCTGGCTGCCCACGTTGCTGTTGAGAAAGGTTATGTCATATCCTCTTTCGGCGGATTCTGCGCGAAAGCTGTTGAGGTTGGAGGCAAAATATTCATGCAGAAAGCCGCTGCCCTGAAGCTCTGTATAGAGGATGCCTATATTATATGTTCGGTTGGTCTTTAGTGCGCGGGCTACGAAATTGCCCGTATATCCGAGTTCCTTGGCTGCCTCGAGAACACGCTGCCTTGTTGCTTCGCCAACATCCGTCTGGCCATTGAGAGCCTTGCTTACGGTAGCCGCTGAGACGCCGCATTTGCTTGCGATGTCCTTTATGGATACCATAAAAAAGCCCCCTCCACTTAATCGTTTTCGTAATTTGAGTATATAACCCGTTTTTTATAATTTCAAGATGATTATTGCGCCTTGCACAATTTTTAGCGTTTATATACAACTCCACGGATGGAATTTTGTGCAAAGCGCATAATCACCTTAAACGTTTTCAAAGGCTTAAATGTGCGACAGGATAAAAGCAGCGAAAAAAACATGATGAAAATGTGAAAATTGTTCTTGATTTTCGCAAATTAATGCGATATTCTAAAATCAATCTGATAACTTAAACGATTTACCATGATTATGTAACCTTGATCCTGCCCGGAGGCTTCTCATGCGTTTCGGCTATTTCGATGATACAAAGCGTGAATATGTGATAACGTCCCCGCGGACGCCGCTCCCTTGGATAAACTATCTTGGCAGCGAAGACTTCTTCACTCTCTGCTCCAATACAGCCGGAGGATACAGCTTCTACCGCGACGCGCGGCTGCGGAGGCTCACCCGCTACCGCTACAATAACTCCCCCCTTGATCAGGAGGGCTTCCGTTTCTATATAAGGGAAGACGATATAGTATGGAACCCCGGCTGGCAGCCTGTGCAGACTGAACTCGAAAGCTACAGCTGCAGGCACGGCCTGGGATATACTGTTATCGAAGGCTCCAGAGGCGGAGTTAAAGCCTCTCAGGAGATGCTTGTACCCAATAAGGCGAATTGCCTGCTGGTCCGTCTTTCTGTTTCAAACGAGAGCGGTTTTGCAAAGAAACTGAGTGTTTTTCCGTACATCGAGTTTTGCCTCTGGGATGCCGTGGATGACAGCTCCAATTTCCAGCGCAACTGGTCTATTGGCGAAGTTGAGATAAAAGGCAGCGCCATCTACCATAAGACGGAATACCGTGAGCGCCGCGACCATTACGCCGTATTCTGGGCGGACAGGGAACCGGACGCATTCGACACCTCGAGAGATGCCTTTATCGGCGTATACGGCAGTCCTGCAAGGCCTGAAGCCGTCTTCGGCTCCGGCTGTACAGGAAGCGTTGCCCACGGATGGCAGCCTATAGCTGCACAGCAGTTCGACCTTGAGCTTGCTGCCGGAGAAAGCACCTCAATCGTTTTCGGACTGGGCTATATAGAGAACTCTGAAGACGAGAAGTGGGAAGCTCCCGGAGTAATAAATAAGAAAAAAGCTGAAGATTTGATAGCTGCATATTCCTGTGCCGGCGCCTTCGATCGCGCAATGGATGAACTGAAAGCATCCTGGGCAGATCTTCTCTCCCATTATATAGTGGGAAGCGGCAGCGAGAAACTGGACAGAATGGTGAACATCTGGAACCAGTACCAGTGCATGGTTACCTTCAACATGAGCCGTTCCGCCAGTTATTTTGAAAGCGGCATGGGGCGGGGAATGGGATTCCGTGATTCCTGCCAAGATCTGCTTGGCTTCGTACACATGATCCCGGAAAGAGCCCGTGAGAGGATACTCGACATCGCAGCCACCCAGTTCCCGGACGGCAGTGCCTACCATCAGTACCAGCCCCTCACCAAGAAGGGCAACCTGGCAGTGGGCAGCGGCTTCAACGATGATCCGCTCTGGCTCATAGCCGGCACTGATGCATATATCAGAGAAACGGGTGACTGGAGCATTCTTGATGAAAACGTCCCCTTCGATAACGATCCCTCCTTGGCGCAGCCCCTTTCGGAGCATCTGCGCCGCAGCTTCCGATACACAACTGAGCACCTTGGCCCCCACGGTCTTCCTCTTATAGGCCGCGCCGACTGGAACGACTGCCTCAACCTCAACTGCTTCTCGAAGCATCCCGGCGAGAGCTTCCAGATAACCGGACCCAGCGAAGGCCCCGTAGCCGAGAGCGTGTTCATCGGCGGCATGTACGTTAAATACGGCAGAGCCTGGGCTGATATCCTGAAACACACCGGCCTTGCAGCCGAAGCCGAAGCGGCTGAAAGCTCCATATCCGCTGTCGAAGCCGCCGTGCTCGACGCTGGATGGGACGGCGAATGGTTCCGGCGCGCATACGACGCTTACGACAATGTTGTCGGCGGCAGCGAGTGCGAGGAAGGGAAAATCTTCATCGAGCCGCAGGGCATGTGCGTTATGGCGCGCATCGGCGCCGAAACAGGCGAGGCCACGAAGGCTCTTGAGAGCGTGAAAAAGATGCTCGATACAAAATACGGCATAGTATTGCTGCAGCCGGCCTATACGAAATATCACCTGGAACTTGGCGAAATCTCCAGCTATCCTCCCGGATATAAGGAAAACGCCGGCATCTTCTGCCACAATAACCCCTGGATAGTCTGCGCGGAGACGGAACTCGGCCATGGGGATAGAGCTTTCGAAGTATATGCCCGCACAGCTCCGGCTTATATAGAGGACATAAGCGAGATCCACCGCACTGAGCCCTATGTCTATAGCCAGATGATTGCCGGATCAGACGCCGCTACCTTCGGCGAGGGCAAGAACAGCTGGCTCACTGGTACCGCAGCCTGGACATTCCTCAGCATTAGCCAGGCGATCCTGGGTGTAAAGCCGACGCTGGATGGCCTGATGATCGATCCATGCATCCCCGCTGATGTAAAGGGCTTTACCGTCACTAGGAAGTTCCGCGGAGCTGTTTACGACATCACAGTGGAAAACCCGGACGGCGTGCAGAAAGGCATACGAGAAGTCATAGTGGACGGAAGACGGATAGAGGGCAATGTGCTGCCTGTGCTGGAAAGCGGCTGCTGCACAAAGGTCACCGTCGTAATGGGCTGAACGTCCTCACACTTAATTTGCTTTACTGATCTGTTTTTTTCATTCTTTTTCCTTTTCACCTCATATACCCCATGCGCGGGATCTCCCGCGGCCGTTTTTGTGCTGGGAAACGGTCGCGGGAGATCCTGTTTTCTGCAGGTTTGTGATTGAAAAACGGCTATATATGAGTTATTATTACAAAAAACATATTATTACGGAGGGAAAGGCAATGAAGATCACCAAGAGAAACGGCAATATCAATATATTCGATGATGATAAAGTAGCAACCGGTATCCTCAAGGCGAACGCCGAAGTACCGTTGGAGGAACTTACTAAAGCGGAAGCCTACAACATCGCTGAAGAAGTGCTCAATAGGCTTACCGCAGAAGAAGATATCATCAGCACTGCGGATATCAGAACCTGTGTTTACCAGATCCTCCTGGAGAGGAACCTTCCTGTTACTGCGCAGCATTACATGGAGTATATCAAAACCAAGCGCGCCACGCTCTGAACCGCGCCGGCCGAAAAAAACCTTGACAATGCCTGCCTGCTGATATAAAATACAGCTTGCTGATAAGGCATGGACGATTGGCGCAGCTGGTAGCGCATCCGCTTGACGTGCGGGAGGTCACAAGTTCGAGTCTTGTATCGTCCACCAAAA
>JAIKVS010000223.1 GCA_024685535.1 Oscillospiraceae bacterium
TGAACTGAAAAAGAAACTGCTGGAGATCAAAGGATAATACTGAATAATGTCTATAGAAGAAGGCCGCAAATACTTCAGAGATCTGGGTATGGAAGACCGTGTGATAGAGTTTACGGTCTCGTCTGCAACTGTGGAACTTGCCGCAAAAGCTCTTGGCGTTGACGGAGCCAGAATAGCCAAGACCCTGTCATTTAAAACTCCGGAAAACTGCATTCTTATCCTTGCCGCCGGAGACGCCAGGATAGATAATCATAAATACAAAGCCAAGTTCCATACAAAGGCAAAAATGCTTTCGCCGGAGGAAGTTCTTGAAAAGATAGGCCATCCCGTTGGCGGTGTATGTCCTTTCGGAATAAGCAGAGAAATTCCCGTATATCTCGATGAAAGCCTCAAGCGTTTCAAAACCGTTTTCCCCGCTGTCGGCAGTCCCAGCAGTGCAATTGAGCTTGATCTGGATGAGTTGTATAAGTATTCGAATGCATTGGAATGGATAGATGTCTGCACAGTCCCGGAACATAACTGAAGCAATAAAAAATCCCGCTTTGAGCGGGATTTTTTATTTATATATCACCCTGCAGAAACTCTTTTTGCCTTTTTTAATGATCAATCCATCATTAACATCCTTGATCGTCACTGTATGTTTAATATCTGTCACTTTAGCGTTGTTCACAGAAACTCCGCCCTGCTGCACATTACGTCTTGCATCCGAATTCGTTGAGCAAAGTCCGCTTTTAACGAGCAGCGTAATTATATCGATTTTACCGTCAGTAAGATCATTATCATTTATTGTGACTGAAGGGAGATCGTTGCCATTTCCTATTCCTCCAAAGAGTTCACGTGCAGAAGCCTCAGCCTTTCTGGCCTCTTCTTCACCATGAACGAGAGAAGTAAGTTCATAAGCAAGGATCTCTTTGGCTCTATTCAGCTGGCTGCCTTCCCATCCGCTCATCTCGTCTATCTGTTCAAGCGGCAGGAACGTGAGCATCCTGATGCATTTGAGCACATCATCATCTGCGACATTTCTCCAGTACTGGTAGAAATCATACGGACTTGTCTTGTTAGGATCGAGCCAGACGGCATTACCGGCTGTCTTTCCCATTTTATTTCCCTGAGAGTCTGTAAGGAGCGTTATGGTCATCGCATGAGCATCTTTTCCCAGCTTTTTGCGTATAAGTTCGGTACCGCCAAGCATATTGCTCCACTGGTCATCGCCGCCGAACTGCATCATGCATCCGTAATGTTGGAAAAGATAATAGAAGTCATAGCTCTGCATTATCATATAATTGAACTCGAGGAAACTCAGTCCTTTTTCCATTCTCTGCTTGTAGCACTCGGCTCGAAGCATATTGTTGACAGAAAAGCAAGCTCCTACTTCCCTGAGAAGTTCAACATAATTCAATGAGAGAAGCCAGTCGGCATTGTTGATCATCAATGCCTTTCCTTCTGAAAAATCGATGAATCTCTCCATCTGACGCTTAAAGCATTCGGCGTTATGGTCGATATCCTCCTTTGTAAGCATCTTCCTCATATCTGTTCTGCCTGAGGGGTCGCCTATCATTGTAGTTCCGCCGCCGATCAATGCAATGGGTCTGTTTCCTGCCATCTGAAGCCTTTTCATCAGTGTCAGAGCCATGAAATGGCCTGCAGTAAGACTGTCTGCTGTGCAGTCGAAACCTATATAAAATGTTGCCTTGCCGTTATTAACAAGATCTCTAATTTCATTTTCATTCGTTACCTGTGCAATGAGCCCTCTTGCAACAAGTTCTTCATATATTCCCATAGTTTTTGTCCTCCGATGTTTACTTGATTAATGATTCTTTATATTTCTTCGCTGAATCGAGCTGTTCTTCAGCGCTTACGATCGTTGTGAAGGTAATGTTTTCGCCGCCATACAGTCTTGCAAGTTCCATCTTTCTGCCTTCAACATCCAGTAGCTCCACAGAGGTGAAGGTCCTTCCCGCTGATTCGGTTTTTTCAATAAGGAACTGATGATCGGCCATCGCGGCTATCTGCGGAAGATGCGTTACACACAGAACCTGTTTTGCCAGTGCAACATTATACAGCTTTTCAGCAACCTTTTGCCCTGCTATACCGGAGACTCCCGAATCGATCTCATCAAATATCAGAGTTGAAACAGGGTCTTTCTCTGAAAAAACGTTCTTAAGTGCAAGCATTATTCTGCTGAGTTCACCGCCGGAAGCAATTTTACTTATTTTTCCGGGATCCTCCCCTGCATTGGCCGACATGAGGAACCTCACTGAATCCATACCGTTCTTGTCAAATCCGGCAGGATCATCGACTGTAGCAAAATCCACACGGAATCTTACTGACGGCATGTTAAGATCTTTAAGCTGCTTTTCTATCTTTTCCTGCAGAACAGATGCATCAGTGACCCTGGCATCATGAAGCAGTTTTGCTTTTCTTCTGCAAAGCTTTATCAGATCATCCCTCTCGGCGCAATATTTTTCGAGCAAAACATCAGAATATCTTATGTCTTCGAGCTTCTTCCTGCACTCTTCAAGATATTCTGCCAGACCGGCTTCATCTCTGTTATATTTTCTGAAAAGCCTGCTCAGCTGAGAGATCCTGTTTTCCATGGAATTATACTGTTCCTCGGAAAAATCCAGAGACTCAAGATAATCTCTTAATGTCTCGGCAATGTCAGAAATAATGAAGGATGCATCAGCTATCTTTTCACTGCAGGCAGACAGCTCACTGCTTACAGCCGAGGCTTTGTTTATATAGTATTCAGCGTCACGGACAAGAGAGATTATCGTAGTATCCGAATCCCCGTCAAGTGTCTCCAAGGCGAGTTTTATGTTTTCGGTCAGCTTTTCGGAATTTCTCAGAAGATCCCGTCTGGAAAGCAGACTGTCATATTCTCCGGGAGATATCTCAGCATTTTCAAGTTCTTCAACTGTAAAGGATAATGTTTCTGAAAGTCTGCTCTTATCCGCATCATCTATCTGTAAAGATCTTATTTTCCTGCAGAGTTGAGTATATTCATTGTAAGAGGCGCTGTAATCGCTGATAAGCCCCTGATTATTACCGAAACCATCGAGATATGCAAGATGTGACCTTTCATCCAGCAGCAGTCTGCCGTCATTCTGACCATGTATGTCGATCAGGAGATTCGAAAGATCTTTCAGCTGTGATACAGCGGCAGGTCTGCCATTGATCCTGCAGCTGCTCTTTCCGTCTGAACCTATCTTACGGGAAATTATCAGTTCTCCGTCAACAGGCAGATCATTCTCTTCAAGCCATTGCGAAACATTATTATCGATACTGAATGAAGCGGATACAAGCGCGCTGTCACACCCTTTACGGACGATCTCACGTGAAAGTTTTGAACCGGTTACTGCACCGATAGAATCGATCACTATAGATTTACCTGCGCCTGTTTCTCCCGTCAACACATTAAGGCCGGAAGAGAACTCAATGTCAGCGCTCTCAATTACAGCAATATTTTCGATGTGTAATAAATCAAGCATATGCTGTTACCTGAAAATCAGAATATCGAATTAATCTTATTCAAAAATGCATCGGCACTTTCCTGATCCTTAAAGAGAAGAAATGCCGTGTCA
>JAIKVS010000245.1 GCA_024685535.1 Oscillospiraceae bacterium
TGGAGCACCGTGTCTTTTGCTTCCTCGAAGTCTATTTCCCTGTCGACATCTGCAACGATGGGGACATACACATCGTACATATGCAGATCCTGTACCCCGAGCATTTTTTTGCGCAGGGACACATACCTATGCATCTTGCCGAGGTTTTTATGGACAGCATCTATCAGGTTGAGATATACCGGGACAGGCACCTCATTTGAATCAAGGGATGCCGTCAGAGTGTCAGGATATTTTCTTGCCTCTGAAAAGAACATCAGCTGCCTGAACTGAGCGTTCAGCGTTGAGGCGATGGTGTTTTTAAGTTCACCAAGCCTTCCGTATGCCGCCTTAAAAGCGTTTTCCCTGAGCACACGGTCCGGGCTCTGCTCAAGCAGAACGAAAGTTCCGGATGTAAGCTGATGGAGTTCCCCTTTGCTGTCCGCAACATCGGGATACTTAAGATCAGCATCCCTGAGTGCCTCGGCAACAACGCCGGGAGCCCTGGCCATTTCCCCTGTTGCAGCAAGGAGTGCCTCCTCTTTCTCGGAAAGGATATGCTCCTTTTTTCTGCGGATGGAATACAGTACCCTTTTATAGTTCTCCAGTTCCGGCTGAGCTGTATAGAAGAGATCCAGTGTATCATCCGGGATGGCCATTATCTCGGGTTCTGCAAAGGCAGAGGCTCCGACTATGGAGATTATTGTTGATACGGCTTTATTCTTCATATCAAGGTATTTGCTTACGGTAGTATCCTGATCACTCTTGCATGACGCATAGCCGTGCAGCTTGGATATCCTCACGGAGATTTCATCGCTTATGCGAAACCAGCTCAGAAGATCTTCCGCACTTTCGCCAAGCTTTCCCCTGAAAGCCTCAATCTCCGGTATCATCTTTTTCAGCGCATCGTTCTCAGTGAACCAGGCGTCGTCATTTTCAAATATATCCGCAAGGTTCCATGTCATTTCCTCCGGGACTTCGCTGCGTTTCGGCAATCTTTTTCCTGACATATCTGCCTCCTGTGCATCAATGATTCAAACGTTAATAAGTATAATATCAAATCCGATAGATCTTTTCAATTTATCAGGGCATATTTACAGCTTGAAATTTATTCTGCGTATGCATACAATGCTGTTATAGTTTTCATATTTTCTGAAAGTAATACATGATATGGCTGATTATCCGGAATTACTGCTGAATATTGCCGACCGCTATCCGCAATGGTCTGAAGAGCTCAGGCTCGTTAACATTTCGGAGTCATTTTACGTCAGGCCTGCGGGCAACGACGGACAGCGTATTTTCCTCCATCCGAGGATAATGATGTATTACACGGATGAGACAAAAATCTTCTATATAGCCCAGCAGTTTCTGCATCTGAAGCTGGGTCACCATGCGCGGGGAGAAGGAAAGAATCAAAAATACTGGAAACGCGCAAGTGACGCTGTAGTCAACGCCATGCTCAAAGCCGACGGTTTCACAGTGCCGGAGGATGCGCTGATGATCCCCGGAGCTGAGGACAGCAGCGCCGAAAAGCAGTATGCTCTGCTAATGCAAGACCGGGATAATACAGACGATGACGAGGGATACTCCGACGTCGTCGAAATTCCGGTGCCCGACAGCAGGACAAAGCAGGCAGGAAAAAGCATGGAAGCCCGACAGCGCGATATGGCAATACCTGGTCTTGCGGAACTGATAAGCGGGCTTGCTGAGATGCTTGAGCCTTCGATGCAGATAGATCATGACTGGTTTCCCGGAAGGACCGTGCGCGATGGTGTACTGAGGCATGAGTTCAGAGCCTATCCTGTAGCTTATTCGGAGGTTCTTCTCGATACCAGCGCATCAGTTGATGAGGAACTGCTGCGTGCATTTGTACGCGGTGTGAAGGGTCTGCTGAAGCAGGACGCTGTGCTGAGAGTAGGCTGTTTCGACACAAGGTTTTACGGCTTCCGCGATGTGCGAAATGAGCAGGATATATCCGAACTTGAATTCACAGGGGCCGGCGGTACCGATTTCAATGCCGCCGTAAACGCTTTCACAGGTGATGCGGAAAACCGGATAATCTTCACTGACGGCTACGCCGAGGTTCCGGAGCAACGCTGTGATGCGATTTGGATAGTCTACGGAAATATGAGTATACAGCCGCCGGGCGGGCGCGTTCTTTACGGAAAACTGCCCACGGAGAAGGAGAAACATGAAGTCGATTTTCTTATCACCTGAACAAATCTTCAACAATCCCCTGCCGGTATTCACCGCGGCAGGCACCTGCGCCCCGGCAAACGATTTTTGCCTTATGACAGCTCCTGATGACGGTTTTCTGACAGATGACGGCGGAATAAACTACTATATCGGATCTGACGCCTGCGTCGACCGTTTCGGCCGCCGCGAAAACTGCGCTGTATGCGCCGTCAGACCTGTACTTCAACTGGAGGAAGGGGATGAACAACTCCTACGCCGCGTTGAGGGAATAGAAGGCGCCGTTACCGTAGAGTTCGGTGAGTGGCCTTCTGTCGTGCTGGACACCACACTTCGTGATCAGGCGTCGCGTGCCATGGCTGCAGGCTCGCTCACACGCGCAGCTTTCACCCTCAGCTCTGCCGGGACGGAGCTTCCCGTATGGAGACTCGGTGCCAAGCACATTGTAACTCTTGCTCCTGCCCCGGATAACGCTGCAGGTTATATCCGTCTTTCCGACGGGACCATAGTATCAGGAGAGGAGACGGTGTTTCTTGAGTTTCGCCCGGTCCGCTGGCTATATGATACTGAAAACGGTATCCTCATCTGCGAAAAAGCTCTTTTCGCCGGAGTCAGCCGTGAGAGAGCAGCTGAATATCTGAGCGAAAATTTTCTGCAGGAACTCACAGCCAGGGATGACATAGTTCCCGACATATCCGCCGGATATAAGATCGCCGATCACAGCGAACTGGATCTTATCCGCTCACTGGTGGAAGCGGATATACCCGTATTTCTCCATGGTCTTTCCGGTGACGGAAAGAGCGACAGGATTCGCCAGATAGACCCTGATGTTCTAGACATAGAGCTTGTGAACGAGAACCCGGAAACGATTAACGGCAGGGCAGTATATAATGAAACAAGCAACGAGATCATTGACATTAAGCCCGCGTGGCTGGTGCGGCTAGAGCGCATCTGCGAGGATGGCAAGCCCCATATTCTCTTTTTCGATGAACTGACTAACGCAACAAAGCAGACACAGTCCGTCATATTCAAAATCGTCCTGGAGCGCTTTGTCAATAACCGCTGGCCACTCCCGACAAACGCGAGGATAGTAGCTGCCGGAAACGACCGCAGCGAGTCATCCGCAGCGCACGATCTTGCAGAGCCTCTGTTTGGCCGATTTGCTCACATATATATCCGCACCACGGTCGAAAACTGGATGCCATGGGCAGTACAAAAAAAGATCAACCATTTCGTTATGGAATTTCTTGCCAATAACAGCCTGTATCTGCGCACGCCTTTCACCGGGACGGAATCAAACGCAGACCCGCGCCGCTGGGAGATGGCTTCCAAGGCGCTGAACGCCTCAGGAAATGATTTCTCACTTCTTGAACCGATAGTCGGCAGAGACACAGCAGAGGCGTTCAAACGTTTCTTCCGCGCCAGAGAGACTTTCGAATCCCTCATTGAATATTCAGATGAGGAGCTTTCGCGCTTCAGCACCGCCCGCCGCTATCAGCTTGCGCAGCAGTGCGTTTGGATGGCCGGGGCAAAGCCTGAAGAAGCAAAGGCTCTGGTATCACGTCTTGGTGAAGAATACCTCTCCTGGTATGAATATGTGCTGAGCGCTTCAGGCAATGAATAAAACCTACATATCTCCCAAACACTAACAGGGCTGCGCAGTTCTTGTAGAAACTGTGCAACCCTGTTTTATATCTGACCGGTCAGAGTTTTTTAATCACGCGTATGAAAAACTCCGTTGCTGAGCATATGGTCTCAAGGCGTATGCGCTCATTGTTTCCGTGGATTGTACGGCGTTCCTCAGCGGTCAGGTCCATGGCCGAGAATCTGTATACCTTATCTGACAGATCACGGTAATGGCGGCTGTCAGAGCACTGGACCATCAGATACGGGGACACAATACACCCCTTCCATGTAGACGCCGCGGCTCCGGATACTATCTCCCAGCCTAAGCAGTCAGTGCGTGACACTGGGCTTGGCTCCATTGAAATTACAGGATCGAGAGTGATACTTTCGTCGTTAATGACTCTGCGTATCCTCTCCACCGCCCAGTCAACGGAATCCGACGGATTGAGCCGGATATTGGATACCATGGATGCGGAGGGGGGAATAACGTTCGGAGCCTTGCTGCCGCTCATCTGAGTAAAGGCGACTGTAGTGCGCAGAAGAGCGTTCAATTCGCCTCCGGTCTTTCTGGTGAGCAGATCAAGGACCCAGCTGAAAGCCCATAGATTTGCAAATATCATACGATAAAGGAAGCTTGAATGCCGTCCAAGGGTATCAAACATCTCAATTGCCGGACGGGTCATATGCATTTTGAATGGCTTCGACTCAACCCTTGAACAGGCCCTGGCTAATTTCCCCACAGGAGTATGGGGAGCCGGTGCAGAAGCATGTCCTCCTTCACCAGATACGCTGTATTCCAGGTTCATCAGTCCTTTTTCCGCGATCCCTATAAGGGCACACGGGGCTTTTACGCCAGGAAAAATGTCCTGAACCACAGCTCCGCCTTCATCCAGTACCAGTTTAAGTTTTACACTATGTTCACTGAACCAGTTTACGATGTTCACCGCTCCCTGGCCATTTATCTCTTCCCCTCCGGAAAAAGCGAAGTAAACGTCATTTTCAGGCTGAAAGCCCTGTTTGAGCAGGTTTTCAGCAGCGGACATTATGCCGTTGAACGTTACCTTGGTATCAAGAGTCCCGCGGCCCCACATCACTCCGTTTTCTATAAGAGCCTCGAATGCAG